>NZ_LMVE01000059.1:0-10074 GCF_001432185.1 Cylindrospermopsis sp. CR12
ATGGGGTGAGCGGTTTGATTTTACTTACAAAACTGCGATCGCCTATTTTTAAAAACATTTACCTTAATGTAAAACCCCACCGTTAATTATGGTGTACGTGAATTGGTTGTATTATAGGGTGGGCGGTTTGATTTTACTTTCAAAACAGCGATCGCCCGTTTTTAAAAACATTTACCGTAGGTTGGGTTGAGGAACGAAACCCAACAAACCCCACTGTTAATTATGGGCGGTTTGGTTTTACTTCCAAAACAGCGATCGCCTATTTTTAAAAACATTTACCTTAATGTAAAACCCCACCGTTAATTATGGTGTACGTGAATTCATTGTATTATAGGATGGGCGGTTTGATTTTACTTACAAAACAGCGATCGCCTATTTTTAAAAACATTTACCTTAATGTAAAACCCCACCGTTAATTATGGTGTACGTGAATTCATTGTATTATAGGATGGGCGGTTTGATTTTACTTACAAAACAGCGATCGCCCGTTTTTAAAAACACTTACCGTAGGTTGGGTTGAGGAACGAAACCCAACAAACCCCACTGTTAATTATGGGCAGTTTGGTTTTACTTCCAAAACAGCGATCGCCCGTTTTTAAAAACATTTACCTTAATGTAGAACTGCACTATTAATTATGGGTTGCTGAAAAAGTTGAGAATAAACCTAATGAAAATTGGCTCAGTGGTCATGCAAGAAAAAAAGATAAGTTTTCCTCATCGAAATTTACGAAGTAATTAACTTTACTAATCAAACAAGGTAAAAAGGTATCTGGTTTAATGCTATTTTTCATTTCATCATTGACTTTAATACCCTGAATAAATTGAGTCAGAATTTCACCTGTAACTTTTGAAAAAAGGTTGAGTGCTGAGTTTTTGATATCCATTGTTATTTCATTCAGCTTGATAATAACATCATCCATACCAAACTGAATAAGTTTGTTCTCTTTATCGCTAAGGTTTAAAACTTCAAATTTTGGATACTATCCTTAGTAGCAATTATATTAGCATTTATCTGTTTAATGACATCTTTTAGACTTTCTGGATTTTCCTCTTGCTTAATCCTTACCTCATCTAATATTCTAGAGTGGTATTGAATAGGGATCCTATAAGTTTTGATAATACGTTCAAAATGCACACGAAGCAAATCATTACTCATCCGCGCTGCTTCCAACAAACTATCTATTTCTCTCCTGGGCAAAAGTCTTCTCAAGAAAGAACTTGGTGGAAATGGGTCACGTTGATAACTTTGATAAAAAGACCTCAGATCACTGTTTCTAATCTCAACGCTTTTAACCATTTCACCAGATGAGAATTCGAGAATGATAGAACTAAAGTCTATTGAGCTAAGTTTATCGAACCTACATGACATTGAGTAATACAGTGTCAAATAGTGGCGATACCTTAAAGTCAGAATATGCTGTTAGTTGTAAGAGCATAAATACTTATTTTCGCCATGGTAAGGTAGAGGTAGTTAACTTAATCGAGTTAATTGGTTTATCGTGGCAACCAAATCGCTTATGGTTATAACCCTATAATATAAATCTATATCTAAAACTGTTCTATCAATACGTGAATCACTAGGAAAGACGATAATTCCATACACTTTAGTGTCTTTCATAAATACTTTATGACGTTTGCTAATTTTTAAATTTCTATTCCTCCTAATAGCATCACAGTAAGTTTTTACTTGTTGGTAAGGATTGTCACCCCACGATGACAGAATTTCTACTTCTTTTCCTTCTTTAGTTTCACAAATCCATTTAGAATTTCTGTCGGTTCCAGTGGATTTAATTATACCAGTGTATGACTTAGCTTCTATTACCACGCAAAATCTTCTGTTAGTTACTAAAATAAAATCAGTAAATTTACTACCTTCTTTGTTGGCCATTTCTACATCAAATTGTATTTCAATTGTATAATTTGGAAAATTATTACTTAAAACTTTATATATCTTTTGTTCAAAAGAGTTTAAATCATGCTTATTAACCTCTTCCTTATACTGTTCTATTATCATAGTTAAACGTTCAGATTCATTTTTTGATTCTTCTATTTGTTTTTGGTATTTATCCACTGAATTCTGTAAATTTATTACCTGATTTTGAAGTTCTTGTTCTTGGTCGTCTTTTTGACTTATTTGTTGTTGTAGATTGCTTACCAGCTGTTGATAATTCTCTTCTCTTAGACGTGAGGATCTTAATTCAGATTCTGCTTGGTTAATTTGTTGTCTTAGTTCCTCAGATTGGTTACCTTTTTGTTCAATTAACTGTCGTGTTAATAGTTGTATACGATTTTTGTATTCTTCTTGTTGATTCAAATTTTGCTGTGATTGAAATTGAGTATCCTTAAGTTTATTTTGCAATTCAAGCAATTTATTTTGGGACTGAGATTGTAATTGGGCTATTGATTGATTCAAAATACCAATTTCATTATGCAGGTGCTTAACTTCCTGCTCAAATTGACTTCTTTGACTATCTATTTGTGCTTGTTGTAATTCACGACCCTTAATTTTTTCCGCCAGGTCTATTTGTAGCCTCCTATTATTTTCTTGTAATTGTTGTTCTCTTTCTCGGGCTAAGGTATGTTCTAAAGTGATCAAAATAATCGTTACCACAATGGCAATTATAGTTACAGTATAAGATTCAATCCAACCACTAGTGGAAAAAGGATTATTAATCCATTTAATAATATCATCCTTAAATGTTCGTTTAGGTATTCTAATATAGTAAACTCTGCCGATTATGCGACCTTTATTAATAAATTTTGTAGCAGTTCGTTCAGTTGCACGAGGATTAGCATATACCCCTTGAGGAAAAATAGGAGGAGGATCAAGCAGCACGTCATAAGGATGATTTTTTAGTTCTTCAGGGTTAAGAGCTGCTTTCCAGGATATGGGTCTTGAAGAATTTTTACCAGAATAGGAGATAATATTTTTTCCGGTTGCATCTGTAACTATTAAACCAAATAAACTATAGTTACTGTCTAAAGTACGTTGAATTTCTTCCTGGTTTTGTTTTATTATCACATAAGAAAGTTTAGTTGGTAATGTGTGAGATAACATATTAAAATCAACGGTTTGAACCCGAAATATAGTTTTATTCCAGTAGTCTTCATGAATATTAGATGCAATTATACTGCCTATACCTGTAAATACAGATGTTATTATACTTAGTCTAACTAATGCTTCTTTTCTCCTAGTTATGCTCATCATCCTTCTTATTAATGTAATAATCATTTTATACTCCTTAACTTGGTAAACAAACCAAGGTATAAATACTGTAATCATAATATTATAGTATTAATGAACATGGACTCTAGCTTAGTCCTTATGATTTTTTCTTTATAGGTAGCACTTACAAAACAGGAACAATAAGCGATCGCATTTATTACTGGAGTTTAGATTAAAATGGGGAGCGATCGCTGCCCATAATATAAGTTTATCTGCGTGCGATCGCCTGTGATTTCTATATACTCCTAAATAAGACCACAGATATTTTTAAAAACCAAAACCAAAGTGCTAAAACTGAGTCGATGATTTTAATTTGTAACTGTTATCAAGCTAATTCCTCAAAAACAATATCCTCATAAACCGACTGAATGGGAAAACTTAAATCAATACTTTGTAGCTCGATATTATCCCCCGACTGATAATTAAAAATCTCCCAATTACCCCGATCATTTTTGCGGTATAAATCAATCGCTATTTTCTCAGCATCAACTAAAAGATAATCTTGCAAACTAGGATTGCGACGATACAATCTAAATTTATCCCCTCGGTCATAACTGGCCGTACTGGGAGATAAAACCTCAACAATTAGACAGGGATATTGAATTGCTTGGATTGCAGTGCGATCGCCCTCGTCACAAGTAACGCTCACATCAGGATAAACATAATCTTTTGTTTCCAAAATATTTACACGACAATCGGAATTACCAACCTGATAACCACTACTTAAATTAATCCACACCTGCATATTGTTTGTGGGGAACCCGGGTAATTTGTAGGTTGAGTTTAATACGAAACCCAACATGTGTTTTATTAACTACGGTATATGCGAATTTATTTTAAAGGAAAAGAGCGATTGCGAAGCACTCGCACTCACGAGATCGCCACGAAATTAACCGTAATTTGGTTAAATTAATCCACAACTGGAGATTATCTGTTTTATAAATAAGTCCTATCTAACCTCTGAATCACATCTTCGCTCAGGTTGTAGCTAGGCTTTTTTAGCAGAATCGTTTCAATATATGTAAGGTTCCAGATAAGTATATAGACACTCTGGAGTATCAGCATATTGAGATAAGTCAGAGATAATTGTTGCACGACTTAACGACAGTACAACTTTTACTTTACCCTGGAAATAAGGATAAGTTCCTCTATTGGCTTGATTTCTAAGTTTATCAAGAATAGTATACAAAAACTCAATTTCATACTTTCCTCTAAAACTCTTCTGCTGAGTCCTAGTCAATAATTCAGATCTCTTGGCATCTATTTCACTCTCTAGGATTATTGGCACATCAGGAAACTTATCACGAAGGTCACTAAGGGTATATTGCGCTATAACTTGATCTAGATCAATACTAACAAAATCTGAAAGTTTATGGTTTGAAAGATTTAGTTGACTGGATTTGTCTCTATGACAAGCTATCCACACATTTAATAGCTCCACCGCGTTGTGAAATTCTTTCTGTAGTTTGGTATATAGGTCAATACAGCGGTTGAAGTTTTCATCTAACCCTTGTAGTTGAAATTCGTCTCGGATAATTCTGGAAAAGCATTGAACTGAAGTATAAAAATTTTCAACTGAGTGGCATGGAGTTTCATATATTGCACTTGCACCACCTTGATTAATTGATTCATCAAAGTCTCTATCTACAAAATAAATAGCTCTGACATTAGAGTAATACTTGCGCGATGAGATCATTCTGTAAATCCCCAAAACCCCCTCTTTGCCATTACATGTAAAAGGTTGTAAATTCTCGGTTTTAACAATTGTTCGTATTCTAATCCCATAGTATTTGTTATCATCTTTTCCTTCAAAAAAACAGTACAATGAGTAATCGCGGTGTCTTTTATATGATCTGGTAAACTCTGTGAATATAACAGTAGGTATGTTACGAGATTCTCTTAACTTATTGGCTGACATCTATTTTTAATCCTTGCACACAAATATCTCTAGATCATTAGCATTCAAGTCTAACTCGTTATCAAAAATAAATGGGGAATGGGTAACTGCTAAAAGCAGCTTACACCTATTTGATTTCAAAATATCGGGAAGTAAGCGCCTTTGCCATTCAATAGAAAGTGATAATTCCGGTTCATCAAATAAGACAATAAAATCCTCATGAGGTTCTAGATATATTTTTGAAAAAAGTGATATTATCTGTTTCTCACCAGATGATAAGTTTCTAAAATCAATCGAAATGTTTGAAGATTATGAAGGGATTGAACGGAATAGTTTAAACATTCTAAATAACTTTACAACTAACCCTCAAGCGGAAGTTCTTGTTTTTGATAAAATTGATCCATGCTTCATTGACAAAGTTTGTTTTAATAGTGTACAAGATATGAAACAATGGGATAATTTAGATACTAGTAATTATCCACAAAGATTTTCTGTCAATCTGTATTATTTTAAACCTAGAAATGATTATAAAATTTGGCAAGCTAAGAAGACTGATGTATGATAAATTTAAGACAATTCAAACAAGAAGGTTGAACATGGCTAAGCGTCCTATTTTTATTCCTAGTCCTGAAACTTTTCCTTTTGTAGAAGAAAAGTTGATAGAATTTGAGTGGCACCCTGGCTTTGCAAAAGTACAATATCAAAGGTCAATCACTTCACTTCACGATGCGGCAGCTAAGTGTAACATATATCCAGTTTTGGAAATATCTTCAAAGTCTTTAAAGTCTTTAGGTATTAACTTGAGTGCGTTTAACCTGAAGTTTTCAAAGGATCAGTATACTCTTTCAGTTGAGTGCGCATATCAGGGAAGTAAATTTTTCACCAAGGGTGGTCCTTTTTTAGACCTCTATCATGTTTCCAGTAGAGAAGCAAAAAAAGATGAAAGAATACATAATTCTGGTGACTTTGTAGGATATAAATTTTTTGAAGAGGACTTTCCTTCAAAGCCAGTAACAGCATTCTATGATTGGTTGTATTTGAAAGCATTACATCAAAACAAATCACTTGCAAATGAATTATTGCATTATGAAGGTTTCTCTGATATCGCTTTTAATCCAAAAAAATCCCTGAATTGTCAAGCAAGAGCAGCTGCACTATTTGTAGCATTATACCGTAAAAATGAGATTCAAAATGTCATTGAAGATAAATCTTATTACCTTAATTTAATAGGATCCAAAAAGGTGAACAAAATGAAAAGCTTGGTTGAGACAACGGGAACTCAGCAATCTTTACAACTTAAATTATCTCTATCTAACTAACTGGAGTCTAGATTGAAGAGAGGAGCGATCGCCCATAGGGAGTGCTTCGCGATCGCCTGTGGTTTTTATATACTCCTAAATAAGACCATGGATATTTTTAAAAACCAACTCTCACCTCTCTTGGTGAAAATATAAAATCTTATATTTAATTCCACTCACCCACTCAGCACAAACAGGAACAATAAGCGATCGCATTTATGGATTATATAATTTGAGAGTGCGATCGCACATCTTTGGTCAAATAGCAGTAGAATATCAAAAACAATCTTGAGCAAAAGAAGTTGATAGTCCCACTTGAGTAAGTGATGCAATATTAGTCCCATACTACTTAATAACCGATCTCGTTCTCGTTTCGACAAGTCCCTAATTTCTTCCACTAAGTTTATAATATCTAGCTCATCAAAACGCCCGTTAGCAATTAGATCAGCCATCTTTTCTGACCAGAGAGCAAAATCTTGTTCATACAAATTTGTCATAGTTTGTATATCTGTTCATAGAAATTATCTGTCCCGTCATCATAATTAAGAAATTCCTCAAAAGTCATTTTTTTACCAGTTGCAATTATCATGACCATGACTCCTATAAAATGCTGGTTTTACTATTTTAACAAGCGATCGCCTGTGATTTCTATATACTCCTAAATAAGACCACAGATATTTTTAAAAACCAACACCAAACCAAAAACAAGTGCTAAAACTGAGTCGATGATTTTAATTTGTAACTGTTATCAAGCTAATTCCTCAAAAACAATATCCTCATAAACCGACTGAATGGGAAAACTTAAATCAATACTTTGTAGCTCGATATTATCCCCCGACTGATAATTAAAAATCTCCCAATTACCCCGATCATTTTTGCGGTATAAATCAATCGCTATTTTCTCAGCATCAACTAAAAGATAATCTTGCAAACTAGGATTGCGACGATACAATCTAAATTTATCCCCTCGGTCATAACTAGCTGTACTGGGAGATAAAACCTCAACAATTAGACAGGGATATTGAATTGCTTGGATTGCAGTGCGATCGCCCTCGTCACAAGTAACGCTCACATCAGGATAAACATAATCTTTTGTTTCCAAAATATTTACACGACAATCGGAATTACCAACCTGACAACCACTACCCCGTAAATGACCTTTAACAATGAAAATAATATTACTAGCAATTCGGCCATGATTTTGAGTTCCCCCAGTCATAGCGTAAACTTCACCATTAATATACTCATGGCGAAGCAGTTGTTTTTCTTCCCAGACAAAATATTCTTCGGGTGTTAACTTAGGAAACTTGTCTTTTACAGCAATCATTTTTTGTTACCTCATCTATGGTTGACCAAATTAAAATCGCTTTTATCAACAATACCTTGCCTATTTTTTGTAGCGACAGGGGAACCCAACCCATTTGTTCGGTTTGTAGGAGTATGTCACCTAACTGTATTTTAGTTAACTCCTTGCCAATAATGCAAATTTATCGCGAGATCGCCACGAAATTAACCATTAAATTAATCCACACCTGGAGATTGTCTGTGGGGATACCCTTAACCTGGGAACCAGTAAGAGAGAAATTTGGCTCACCCATTAGATATCTCGTCCACCCGCAGTCAATAGTTCCCTAGGTGGTGCGCGTAACAGTCAGCATCTTTACTTTCGCGCCTAAGTTTGGCTAAGTTTAATGTTATGTTTTGGGGTAATTATAGGGAAAGACTGTAATAGTTTTATCTCCACTCCCAGTGGCTAGAAGTTTGCCATTAGGACTAAAAGTAATTGTATAAATGGCATCTTCGGCACATTTGACTGTGGAGATTTCTTCACCGCTCTCTAGGTTCCACAACTTTGCAGTTTTATCTTTACTTCCACTAGCTACTATGTTCCCATCGGGACTAATGGCAATCGTATAAACAGCTTGAGAGTGTCCATTTAAAGTTCTAATTTCTTCCCCAGTTTCCACATTCCATAATTTAATGATTGTATCATTACCACCACTCACCAATATTTGATTATTAGGAGTAAAGGCTAAAGAATTTATTCCCCCATTAAACCAGTTGGAATTCACTACTATGGTTCTGACTTGTTTCTCAGCTAGTTTTAAAATCATAATGGTTCCATCACGACTACCACTAGCTAATAGCTGACCATCAGGACTAAAAGCTACACATAAAACACCATCTGAATGACCCTGGAAAGAATAAATTTCTTCACCACTTTCTAAATTCCACAACTTAATAGTTTTGTCATTGCTTCCACTAGCTAGAATTTTACCTAAAGGACTGAAAACTAAAGAGTTTACCTGTTCTTGGTGTCCTGTTAACGTGATGATTTTTTCACCGCTAGTGAAGTTCCATAATCTAATGGTTTTATCTTTACTTGCACTAGCTACTATGTTCCCATCGGGACTAACTGCTACTGAGTTAATACCTCCATTCCAGGGAGAATCTTGATGTGCTGGTAGGGTGCGATGAGTCTGAGTTATTAAATCCCAAATTTTGATTGTTTTATCATCACTACCACTAACTAAATTTCTACCATCAGGACTAAAAGCTACTGCGGAAACTTTAGACTCATGACCTTTTAAATTTTGTACAAATAATAATTGGTTGAGATTTTCATCTACACTTGCTTCCGATTTAGATGTGGCAAGAATTACCTGATTAAATTTTCCTGTGATTGGTGAAGTTTCTATATTTTCAATACATGATGTTTTGGGAGTATTGAAATTAGGTTCTTCGGTTTCTTCTAAATTGCTTACTGTGATTAAATCATCAAAGGATCTATCTAATTCTGTCAAAGAGTTATTCACGGATTCAAAAAGTTCATTTAATCTGGAATTTTCATGATTTTGATTCTGTTTGAGTTGATTAAATTCACCAATTGTGACGAAGTTTTGATGACAAGTTTCATGTAGTTTCTGGATTGAATCATCCAGATTTTCACAGCGAGACTCAATCTGGTCAATTTGTTGACTAATTTGGGTTAATTCTAATTTATTTTCTGTTTGCTCTCGTAAGTTTTTAATTTCACTGTCTATTGTATTTAGGCGATTATATATATCACTAATTTGTTGAGGAATTTCTTCGGTTGATACTAGCAATTTTTGTATAGAAATTTGAATTTTCTGATCAATTATTTCGTTTAGTTGTTGTTTCCAAATTTCAATTTTTTTGATTCTTTCATTAGGTTGGTTCATAGTTTGTTTAATTGTTTGTTTAATTTCATCAACTTGATTTGTCAGATTTGTCATATTTATTTGTAGTGTTGTAATTTGTGGAATTTGTGATGATGACCAAGCATGATTATACCTAACATAATTTCCTAAGTGCAATAGCAATATATCTAATAGGATAGGTATAACCATATATAGTATGTCTTTGGTAGCCAAGAATGCGATCACACCCAAAGACAGAAGGCTTAAACCAATATATTCCCTAGCTTGGATTTCTGGAATTTTACTCATATTTATCTACTGATTTATTTTTTTAGGATCTCATTTACAGTTAACTTCACCTCAGAAAATAAAGGGGAACAAATCACCTCATCACCCGTAAAAACCTGCTCCTCATATAAACCTTCCACCCACTCCAAAACAGTCACCTTTTGCGCCATCGGAAGGTTGGTTTGACCATCACTTTCTGGGTAG
>NZ_LMVE01000059.1:10102-10485 GCF_001432185.1 Cylindrospermopsis sp. CR12
AACTTGCCTCACCATATCTATACCTCCCATTCACTTTGGTACTGACTCAATCGGTTTAATTTACTATAACATGGCTTCTGTAGGGATGTATTGCATACCCTCACTTAAAATTAATTGGGTTGACTTTAGCAGGAGGAGGGTTTTTAAAAACCTTTCTCCCGGGGGGACATTTTGGTGTAGGTAATAGTTTATTCCAGTGTACTAATATCAATACCCTTAGCTTTTAATTGTGATAGTAAATTTTGATACTTTAGTTGTTCCTGCTCTTTAAGAAATCTTTCCTGTTCTGCACGCCGAGTTTCCTGTTCTTTCAGAAATCTTTCCTGTTCTTTAAGCAGTTTTTCCCGTTCTGCACGCCGAGTTTCCTGTTCTGCATAATTGCT
>NZ_LMVE01000060.1:0-3529 GCF_001432185.1 Cylindrospermopsis sp. CR12
GGAATTAATCTTAGCGGAATCATTAGAGGCTGTTTAAGCCAGCCTCAGAAAGTTCGTTTATGGACTCTTCAGAAATCTCCGTGTCTTTAGACCGGAGAAGCTTAAAAGAGGCAATCCCTTTTGTGGTTGTTCAAGTCTTGACCCTAATAAGAAATAGTTAATTTTAAGACCTCATCTTAATTTTTACTTTCGTTCTTTCCATAGCGGTATTTAATCCAGCATGTGGTGGTTATAATTATGAGTTTGAGTTTGAAACCTGTGAGCGGGTTTAGGTGGCAAATAGAGTATTCTCTTCCGAAAGATTGAGCTTTTCTAACAATTGTGATGCTAGTTTAGATTCATGATGAATGTATAAACTCAAATATTGCTGAGCGCGAGTCATACCAACATAAATTTGCCTTCTTGCTAAAATTTCAGAGTCTTTTTTACCAATACAATCATCAAACTGTTCCAACCAAATTAATAGAACCGCTTTAAACTCTAAACCAAGAGACGAAAGCATAGTAATAATTCTGATACCTTCTTTATTCTGATCATATCTTTTACTTTGATCGTTTTTATTAACCCAATAAGTTAAGACACCTTCCTTATACAAGTTATTAATAAGAGATTCTAATCTTGGTTTATATTCTTTATCTATTTGTCTATATAAAATGGCTATATCACGATGAGCAATTTTTAATGATTCTAAAGAATGGATAGTTGATATAATAAACTTCTCTTGTTCTTCAAGTGTGTGGCTTATGTAAATTTTTGGTTTATGCCCCTCTCTCAATGCCAAATCAGGCTTGACCAAAGGGAAAGTTACATCCTCATCTTCCAATGGTTCGATTAAATCAGAGACAGGATTTAAAATGCTCAAAGCAGATAATAAAATTTGATAAGTATTACGATAGTTTTTATTTAAGTCGAATTTTCTGCTAAAAGTACGACCTTGTGCTTTAATCCCCACATCTACCCACTTAAAACTAGATCTTTTATAAAGACTTTGATTGCCATCTGCAACAATCATTAAATGACTGTTTTCACTATCTTTGAGAGCATTCACACAACACCTAAACCAAATAGGTAAAAATGTATGAGCCTCATCAATCAAAATAGCATCCCATTTTTGGTCTATTGAATATTCAGATAGTTTATCAATCACTCTGCAAGCTATATATTCATCGCGATTTTCACCTTTAACTTCAGGTAATTTATCTAATATAGATTTTTCCCAGTTATCAAAGTTTCTGACTTCAATTTTTTGATAATTCTCATTTTGCGAATCTCCATTTAAAAGTGATTTTATATAAGCTGCTAAACATACATTAAAACAAAGTATTAATATTTTTGCATTATGATTTTGGTTGATTAAGTACTTGGCACGTGAAATTAATAATAAAGTTTTCCCCGATCCAGAAACGCCAAAAAATATACGATGACCATCTCCTATGCTTTTGGCTAAAGATTCTTGTTTACTATCTAATGTTTTTAGTATATTATCTTCTGATGAAATCGAAAATGTACTATTATTACTTGTTAATTCAGCCTTCTCTTGTTTAATAACAATTTCTGGATATATAATCCCTTTGATGGTACTAATTTGATCTGGTGTTAGGGGAGGAAAAGTAAATTTAATATCAAACATTTCCTCAAAACGTCGGATCATTGTCTCTTCTTTAATTTTATCTTTTTTCCATGCTAATAATTCATCACGATAAATTACATTTTTTATTGGTAATACATTGATTAAATTGTGTTTACTGGCCTGTTCATGGGTTAAGTTAGACATAACTGCACCAACACCAATAGGAAAGCACAAGGAACCTTGGTACTTTCCTGATTGGTTAATTAAGATTCTAAATTCCTTGAGAAGATTTAACAATCCATCCATGTAGTCTTTCCCTTGACGCAAAGGAGATTTCTGTTTTTGAGTAATCTCGAAATCATTTTTATTATCCTTTATTTCAAAACTGTCGTTTGATGCTTTAAGTATTTGGCCTGCATACCATCCTTTTACTTCTATAATAAGGAGTCCAAAATTAGGGGATAAAATAATAAAGTCGGGACGACGATTATCTATCATTGGTTCATACCAGACATAGAAATTATCTGATATCCTTTCTTTAATTATATTGTATAGTGTTTGTTCTCCCTTACTAGCTTTACTGGGAATAGATGATGGTATTATAATTGCCATAGCGAAAACCTTTCTTTAATGGGTGTTGCCTTTATTATACACAAGAATCTTGATCGAGATTAGTAAAGTTATAAACCGTAAACATTTATCTATGGAGATCCCTGGCGATCACCTACAAATAAGAGTAACGCTCTCTCCCATGGATGGTAATCCCGGACGTACTATCCTCCTTCATACAGGGAGAATAAGAGTGTAATTGCCTAAATTAGCGAAGATATCACTACGCGACATCGCATTTTTGGATACTTGATTACGCATTAAAAGATGTAGTAGTTGATTCAGGGAATGAATTCCCTCGAATAAGCTGTTATCCAGGTATAGAAAAAGAGACATCAGCAAACAAAATACTAGAGCTGTTGGGAAATAAAAGCATATTTCCCAACAGCTCTATTTTATATTTTCTCTGGGTCAATACCAAGGGAACGTAGATAGGCAACTAGTTTTTCTTTTTGTTGGCGTTCTCGAATAGCAATAGCTTCTACCTGCTCCTTTGCTAAGCGTTCCCGAATAGCAATAGCTTCTGCTTGTTCCGCACGCTCATTTCCCGTCAATAACAAGCTCCCTTTATCATCCCACCATCTTAACCACGGTGTGGGTGGGTTCTGATTGTCATACAGTATTCCCAATTCTATGCCCATCTCTGGTATGGGATAGTGTCCTCGCCTGTTTGCCTTTATTTCTTTGTATCTTTTTCCCTGTAAATGATATACCTCCAGTGTACCCTTAAAACCATTGAATATAGCATAGTATGGTACTTTTACCGCTTGTTCATACACCCAAAACTTCCCAGCTTTCTTTGGTTTATTAGTTTCTGGATCTATCTCATCTCCTTCTGGTGGCGGGGAACTGTCTTTTTCCTCCTTCCCATTTTTAGACGCAAATTCTATCACTATGAAGGGAGGCACTTTTTCCTTCCATAGCACGTATGACCTTCTCAATTGCCCATTTAGTCTGGATGGCACTCCAGGAACATAGAACCAATCTGGTGCTTCTACCCCTTTTTCCGGAGGTTCTGTGAACCGCCAATATATACCACTATCTTGTCCTATGCAATAGTCTCCATTGGGATGGATTTCTTTTAGTAAGGGTTCAATGGATGTGGTTAATATTATGCTTTGTGGGTGTTCTTGGAAATTCTTCACGAAATTATCATCAGAGTCTGGTAGCTGGGTGTGATCTGGGAGATTGAGGGATTCCCCAGCAAGGGGAGTGGTTAAAGGTTGGCGCACGGTTGATAAGAGGGGGTGCAGGGTTGGAAAGTAGTCTCATCTGACTAATTTTAGCATTTGTTTTTGGTTTTGTGTTGGTTTTTAAAAGTATCTGTGGTCTTATTTAGTAGTATATAAT
>NZ_LMVE01000061.1:0-49447 GCF_001432185.1 Cylindrospermopsis sp. CR12
AACTACTTTTTTCACTTTTTTTGAAAAAAGTTTTTTACCAAAATTTTAGGGGCTGAATCCTTTATGGATTGGGCATTTGAACCATTGGTAAACTGTTGAAATCTCCGCTTAGACTTGATTATATTTAAACAACTGATGGAAAGTTCGATGAAAGGTTTTTTGGGTGTATTACCACCGGTTTTGTTGCTTGACCCCATGCTGCGGGTCTGGTTGATGGAGGATATTGGTAGGGGCGATCGCACGACCCAAGCTCTGTTATCCCAGCACCACACTAGTGTACAAGCTAGGTGGGTAGCTAAAGCAGAGGGGATAATTGCTGGGTTGCCAATTGCAGCTAGGGTGTTTTATCTATTAAATGACCAAATCAATTTTGTGCCACTCAAGGCTGAGGGGGATAAGTGTCAAGCTGGTGAAGTGGTAGCGGAAATTACAGGGGCTTGGGATGGGTTATTGATGGGGGAGCGGGTGGCACTGAATTTGGTGATGCGGTTGAGTGGAATTGCTAGTTTGACTAATATGTATGTGGAAAAAATAGCGGATCTACCCACTAAGTTTGTTGATACTCGTAAGACTACTCCCGGGTTGAGAATTTTAGAAAAGTATGCTAGTGCGGTGGGTGGAGCTACTAATCATCGTATGGGGTTAGATGATGCGGTGATGATTAAGGATAATCACATAGTCGCAGCTGGCAGTATTACTAAGGCTATTCAACAAGTGCGATCGCAAGTTCCATACCCGTTAAGTATTGAGGTAGAAACGGAAGCTATAGAGCAGGTTGAGGAAGCTCTACAGTGTCAAGCTGAAATTATTATGTTGGATAATATGTCCCTGGATCTGATGACTCAAGCAGTAAGTTTGATTCGTCAACAGGATAAACGGGTGAAAATTGAAGCATCGGGCAATATTAGCCTAGATACTATTCGCAGTGTAGCACAAGCGGGAGTTGATTTTATTTCTAGCAGTGCTCCTGTAACTCAATCACGATGGTTAGATCTGAGTATGAGGTTAATGTAGATGCCTACAAGTGGTTATAGCTCTTTATCGGGAAGATTATAGGTCCAAATGGTTTGAGAACGGGCCATGTTTAGCCACTGATGGTCATCGGTCAAATACCCGATTTCTGTCATGTACTCATGATGGGTTCTGGGAATAGCCAAGTAGTAATCTGATCCTGATTCTTCACACTCATATTCCTTAACCAAAGGAGGAGATTGAACACTTAGATCCAGATTGGTCACATCATAAAGTCTAATAGCTAGAATGTTCCCTCCTCTCTGTTTTGCCAACTGGCGATCGCTCTCGGAAATATACCAGTGAACATAGGCCCATTTGGCTGAGCGTGGTACAAAAGTAATGGAGCTTCCGGTACCGATTTGGGAAGTATTTGGGGGAATGTGATTCTCTACCACTGGTGCAGATGGTGTCAATATTGGGGATTCTGGAGAATCAAGAGTATTGATGACTGAGACTGGTGCTTCTATATCCCAAACCAACTCACCGAAATCTAAGCCTACTGCTTGATCGAAAACATCGGAGTCATTGCCAATTACTTCCTCCGTGTTTGGGTATGATGTTTCCAATTCGTTTATCCCTCCAGCAACAAGATTTTTCTTTCGTCGAGATTTTCTCCCCATTAATAGCCAAAGTAAAAACGTTAGGAATATTACTAGAAAGCATAAACCAATTAATAGTCCTAGGAGTTTTCTGTTTCCCACTACACCGGAAAATAGCCGACTAGCATAGCCAAAATAATTACCATTATTTCTTGAAGTTGAAGCGTCTGGGGAGACAGAAGTTGACAGCAGGGCATTTTGGGAATAGATGGGAACTAGAGACTCGGAACCGGGGGTGGAGTTTTGTGCCGTATTTGGTAGTGTCGCGACTGCTGACATCTCTTCTTCTTTAGCCTTGGATATAGCTTTTTTTCCTACTTGGGTAGTAGCAAGATCCACAAAATTCACCACTGTAGGATCAGAGTTACGCTTGTAAGCATAAACCAGGGGTAATGAAAAGGGATATTTGGAATGGTCGGGATAAGTACCCTGAATTTTGAGTATTCTTACTTGGGGGACTGTTTTTACCTGGCTGACTATGGCGTAGCTGATACCATCTTTACCCAATTGTTGGATAATTTCCGTAGTTTTATCTCGGATGACAGTAAGATATTTATCACTGTTACTAGTCAATTCAGGAAAATTGAACACCGGGTAACCACCGAGAGAACGGCGAGTTTCACTGGTGACAGAACGATCAATAAACCGAATTGCCATAGGAGGCCCACCTACCTGAGACCAGTTAGTAATTTTACCCCTAAATATCCTCGTAAACTCCCCAATAGTTAAACCACCCTGAAATGGATTATCAACACCAACCACAACGGCAATTTTTTCTCTGGTTAGACGAACTTGCTCCAGTCCCTGAGCTTTTTCTGCTGGAGTCAATCCTCTAGCGATCGCCGCCACATCAATTTGTCCGTCCAATAAGGATTTAATAGCTGCCTCATTACCGCTTGTTCCTATTTCTACCTGAGTATGGGGAAACAGTTCCTGAAAACTATTTTTCAGCTTTTGGTTGATCATTAACAATTTAATCGAACCATCAATTCTGACTTTATTCTTGTTGGCAACTCTTGGTAATAGTTCTAGACCATTACTTTCCGTATTTGATTGTGCTAGTGCTGGTGCAAAAAGGTTTGTTGTTAGCAAACTGCCACTTAATGTCAAAAACAACAATAATAAACTACGTGTTATTTTACTTAGACTATTTAGATTTAGATTATTATTTTTACTTTTTTTCCACATACCTTATTTACCAAAATGCTGTACTTTACATATCTGTCGAGACAGGTAGTTCATTAACCAACAACAACTGACAAAAAAAATAACACACTAAAGTTGACTTTTTGCCAATATTTTTCTAGCTTTTAATAATTATACATTATATGCCACTTTTCTTAACCATTCCACCTGGCAAAAATAACGATCACTCCCGGAACCATTCGTGCTAAAATAAACCACCTTAGATATTCAGTAACAATATCCGCTCACCAAAAGCCATGAATCAGATATGCTGTCTGAATCCTACTTATGAATGTGATAACCCCCAAGTTCCAGAGGGTACTAGTTATTGCCCTACCTGTGGCACTCCTTTAGTAATCTTGAAGAATCGTTATCAACCAGTTAAACGTTTAGGGGGTGGAGGATTTGCTAAAACCTACTTGGCGCTGGACACTCATAAATTAAATGAACTCTGTGTAATTAAACAGCTGGCACCTTCTTTAGGTAATCAAACAACACAAGCCTTAATCAAAGCTACAGAGTTATTTCTACAAGAAGCACAGCAATTACAAAAGTTGGCGGAACACACTCAAATCCCTAGCTTGTTTGCCTACTTTGAAGAAAATCGACAGTTATATTTAGTAGAGCAGTTTGTTGATGGCAAAAATTTACTCGAAGAACTACAAACCGAAGGGGTGTTAAACGAAGCTAAAATTCGCCAGTTTTTGCAGGACTTATTGCTCATCCTCCAGGAAGTTCATAAGCAAGGGATTATTCACCGAGATATTAAACCGGAAAATGTTATGCGTCGTCATAAAGATGGTAAATTGGTGTTGATTGATTTTGGTGCTTCAAAAGAATTACAAGGAGGAGCAACTTCAGGAACGCGGATTGGCACAGATGGTTATGCACCTTGGGAACAAAGAGTTGATGGTGTAGCAAGTACGGCCGGTGACTTATACAGTCTTGGTGTAACCTGTTTTTATTTGCTTACTAGTAAAAATCCCTATGAGCTTTGGCTTAAAGACGGTTACAACTGGGTTGCAAACTGGCGTAACTATTTAAATCAACCTCTAAGTCAGAAATTGCAGCAGATTCTAGATAAGTTATTAGTAGCTAATTCTGAGAACCGCTATAGCTTGGCGGAAAAGGTACTAGAAGAATTGAGACAACCCTATAGTATTATCCCATCAAACTCTCCTAAAACAATAATATCACACACTAAAAAACCTCGGACATTCGGTTATATCCTAGCACTGATTAGTGTGGTTCTACTAGGAATTGGTTACCTATTAATCACCAAAACTCCCCAACTTCAGCCTAAGACTGAGCCCAATGGAATCCAAGAAACAGATAGGGGACTTTAATAACCGCATCTAAAAACCAAAACTCGACAAAACCTGAGTAATAATATCCGTTGGTACCTGGTCTGTAACTAGAACCTTTCCTATTTGACTAGGTAGAACAAATCTCACCCTACCTGATTTAACCTTCTTATCTAATTGTAAGGCATCAATTAGTTGATTAATATCTAAACCCACTGGCAATTTAGTTGGCAGTCCGGCTTTTTGGATAAGTGTATTTTGACGCTCTGCATCTGATTTTGACCAAAGTTCCAACCTAACAGCAATTTCCCCCGCTGCTATCATACCAAGACCGACGGCTTCACCATGCTTAAACACTCGATATTTAGTGACACTTTCCACTGCGTGACCAATAGTATGACCGTAATTCAAAATTGCCCGGATTCCAGATTCTTTTTCATCTTGACTGACCACATTTGCTTTTGCTTCACAAGAATGAGTTAAGATATAGTTTATCAGGTCGGATTTTACATAGCGGAGTTGATCAAGGTGCTTGCTCGCTTCCAACTGAGTAAACAATTGGGGATCCCAAATTACCCCGTACTTGATCACTTCCGCCATTCCCGCTCTGAATTCACCACTGGGTAAGGTTTGGAGAACTTGAGGGTCAATTAGTACTAACCTGGGTTGATAAAATGCACCAATTAGGTTTTTACCATGGGGATGATTAACCCCTGTTTTTCCACCTACGGAAGAATCAACCATCGCTAGTAAACTAGTGGGTACTTGTACTAAATTAATTCCTCTTAGCCAGGTAGCAGCAGCGAATCCCGTCATATCACCGACAACACCACCACCTAAAGCTATCATGGTGGAGTTGCGCTCTAATTTATGTTCTAAAGCTGTATCATAAATTTTTTGAATAGAGTTTAATGTTTTATATCGCTCTCCAGGTGGGAGATTATAGTGAACCACATCAAAACCAGCATTTTGCAAAGAGGCGATCGCCCGCTCTCCATAATGCTTAAATATGATGGGGTTAGAAACCAAAAGGGCCTTTTTACCTAGATTGAGACTAGCCATTTGTGGGCCCAGTTGATCCAGACTACCTGGTGCAACAATGATTTGATAGGAATTTTCTGGTATATCTACTTTAATTACGGAAGTCATTGAAAAACCCGGATATAATGGGAAATTATATATGATTGAATAAATTTAGTGAACTAAATTCTGGAGCGAGATCAATGGCCGTAGTGGAATATGTGGCTTTTTTAGCCGCGTTTACAGTTATCGCAGTGGGACTATTATTTGGTCTTCGTGCTGCTAAGATAATCTAGAGACTGTGGGAGACAGGGAATTAATTCCCTGTCTGAAAGCCAAAGTCAGTTCTCAATCAACTGGTTTTGTGGGTTGGGTATATTAAGAAAGTTTAGAAGGAGGACGCATTTGCAAACCCAATAGCTTTAACATTTCCCCATCCGTGTCATAATCGGGACAAGGGGTGGTAACCGTCAACATTTTCTGGTCATCACTAGAAAAAATTGAATTGGCACCCGCCATAAAACACAAAGACTGTTCCACGGGAGAAAGTCTAGCTCTTCCAGCACTTAAACGCACGTCAGAGGTGGGCATAATGATTCTAGCAGTAGCAATCATCCGCACCACATCCCAAATAGGAACTTCCGGTTGATCGGACAGGGGTGTTCCCTCAACCTGGGAGAGGATATTAATCGGAACTGATTCAGGATGGGGTTCCAAACTAGATAGAGTATATAACATTCCCACCCGGTCTTCCACACTCTCACCTAAACCCAGAATACCACCAGAACAAACAGTCACATTAGTTGATCGAACATTTCTAATTGTATTCAGGCGATCGCTATATGTTCTCGTGGTAATAACACTACTATAATATTCTTCGGAAGTATCCAGGTTATGATTATAAGCGTAAAGACCTGCATCTTGCAACTTTTGAGCTTGACTAGCTGTTAACATGCCCAAAGTGCAGCAGACCTCCAGTCCCATAGAGGTTACATTTTTAACCATATCCAAAACTTGTTCAAATTGGGAATTATCTCGTACTTCGCGCCAAGCAGCGCCCATACAGATTCGACTGACACCATTTTCCTTAGCTTTGTGAGCAATATTTAATACTGTTTCCTTAGCTAATAAAGCTTCTGGTTTGACTTCAGTTTTATAATGGGAGGACTGGGCGCAGTAACCACAGTCTTCTGGGCAACCACCAGTTTTAATAGATATTAGCTTGCATACCTGTATTTGTTTAGGATTATGAAATTGACGGTGTACAGTAGCAGCTTGATAAACCAGCTCTAAAAATGGTGTATTGTAGATAGCGAAAATCTCATCTTTTTGCCAATCGTAGCGTATTTGCGCCATTACTATCCTTTTGCTATCCTTTATAATGAACAGAAAGACACGGAAATTTTAACCGTGGGATACAAGTAGAGTAGCATCATCTACCGACCAATGGCAATTGGTAATAATGTAGAATCAAGAAAACACCAAAAATAGTAAAAATGAACCCAGCTGAAACGCCAAATGATACAACCTCCCCCAACCGGTTACATTCTCTCAACTATGAATATAAATTGGAGTCATTAGGTAATGACTACTATGATGAAGTTGATGCGGAAGAATTTCCCCAACACATTTTACGCTGGCGAAATAATTCATTATTAGAACGTTTAGGAATAGACCATCAAATAATTACAGACCAAAACTTTATTGATAGCTTTGGCAAATTTGAAGGAAAGAAACCATTTTTAGCACTGCGTTATCACGGCTATCAATTTGGTGAATATAACCCCCATTTAGGAGATGGTAGAGGTTTTCTTTATGGACAAGTTAGGGGTGTGGATGGAGAACTATATGATTTTGGCACTAAGGGATCAGGGAGAACGCCTTATTCCCGTGGTGGTGATGGAATGCTAACCCTCAAGGGAGGGGTGAGAGAAGTTTTAGCAGGGGAAGTATTACATCGTTTAGGTGTGAGAACATCCCGGTGTTTAAGTATGATTGAAACTGGATTATCTTTATGGCGAGGAGATGAACCTTCTCCCACCCGTTCATCAGTCATGGTGCGCATGAGTAAATCCCATATTAGATTTGGCACTTTTGAGAGATTACATTATTTAAAACGCCCGGATTTAATCCAGAAATTATTAGATCATGTGATTGATCAATATTATCCAGATCTAAACAATCAGGAGAATAAATATGCTTTGTTTTATGCTGAACTAGTGAAGAGAGTAGCCCAGTTAGTGGCACAATGGATGTGCGCGGGTTTTTGCCATGGTGTTTTAAATACTGACAACATGTCTATTACAGGGGAAAGTTTTGACTATGGACCCTATGCTTTTATCCCCACCTATGATTTAAATTTTACTGCTGCCTATTTTGACTATTATCGGCGTTATTGTTATGGTCAGCAACCAAGTATTTGTTATTTAAATTTAGAACTGTTGCAAGAGCCATTAAAAGCGGTGATTGACCCAGTGGATCTGGATTATGGGTTAGCAAAATTTCAGGAATACTATCATGCAGAATATGGGAATTTGATGTTGAAAAGATTAGGTTTTGCCCAACCCAAATTTCCAGAAGCTGATGATTTGTTAGATCTCACAATTGGTTTTTTAAAAGAAAGTCAAATTAATTATCATCAGTTTTTTGCCGATATGGCAAAGACATTTTCCCCCAGATGGCGTGAGGAACCTAGTTTAATTATGGAGGAATCACAAATTTTGCCGAGGTCATTATCTGTTTTTAAAAACTGGTGCGCACTTTATCATCAAGTCCTCAACAACTCGGTTTCCCAAGAAATGACGAATGTTGGCACAACCTTAATCCAATATAATCCCCAGTCTAATTTACTAAGACCAGTAATTGAAGAGATTTGGCAACCAATTGTGGAACAGGATAATTGGCAACCTTTTTATAATTTGATCCAAAATTTTCATACCTAATATAACAAACCGTACTGTCTAAACTTTTGACAGCACGGCTATTTGCTCTATTTATTATTTACAAACTCTACTCAGATAAGCCTTGGCTGGTATAAGCATCCATACCATAAGCAGGAGTGCGGGTTTCATAATTAATTTCTTGACCGGTAATTGACTTGGCTAGTCTTGCAAACGACTCAGAACGCCAGTTACGTTCATGAATGGGCTTGCTTTGCTCACCCATAAAATATGCTAGGGAACCAATCAACCCAGCTGCAACCCAACCAATAACAAATAATGCAATTAACACAACCATTTGAGTAACTCCTTGTTGAATAAGTCTTTATTACTCTATGTAAACAAAGATAACAAAATGTTAAGAAAATTGTCAAATGGGTCTCAAGTGTGGTATCCGCCATTTAAAGTAGGGTTTACTAGAAAAAAAGACAGGCTTTTTGCCTGTCCCAAGAAAAAAGTGCGATCTAGCAGGGAATTTAGAAATTCATCTCAGCAGCTTGGACTTTTTCTATTTGTTTCTTCTTCAGCACTAACATTACCTGTGCCATCATGACTAAACAGATAAAGGCAATCAGCCACACAACCCTAGAACTATCTTGTAAGACAATTTCTGCGTCTTTCTGACCAAAACCACCCACATTAGGGTTATTGGTTAAAGCATCACCAGATGCTACAGTTTGTCCCTCAGAAACAATTAATTCCGGACCTGCGGGCACAGTATCTTCCACCACATCTCCCGATGCAGTGGTGATGCTAACTATATATTTGACATTACCATCTTCATCTTCGGTTTGAGCAATCTTACTAATTGTCCCCCCAGCAGAAGCATTGTAAATGTTATTGTTACTCTTTTCACCTGTGGGGTAAACTTGTCCACGTCCCCGATTTCCGCCAACATGAATGGAATATTTGCCAAAGTGGATATTTTTGTCGGTAGCAGGGTTAGGTGACAATACAGGAAAAACAATTTCTTGATATTCTTCCCCAGGTAATGGCCCAACAATAATTACGTTTTCTTGATCTTCCTTGTAGGTTTGGAATGGTAGATCCCCTACTTCTTCTTTGAGTTCTTCTGGTATGCGATCTTCTGGAGCAATCTTAAACCCTTCCGGTAACATTAATACCGCTCCAACGTTTAAACCAACCTTAGAACCATCCGCTCCTACTTGCTGTACGCTGGTATCGTATGGTATTTTGACCACCGCTTTAAATACGGTATCAGGTAATACGGATTGTGGTACTTCTACTTCTGTGTTCTTGGCAGCTAGGTGACAGTTGGCACATACAATTCGCCCTGTGGCTTCGCGAGGTGTTTCAGGAGCAGTTTCCTGCGCCCAAAAGGGGTAAGCAGCAGCACTTTGGGGTTGAACGAAATCGCTAACCAAGGAAAATGTCACGGAGGCGATCGCTATTAGTAATGTATTTAGCATTACCTTAGCAGCGCGAGTTAACCTCGCTGGTGTAAGGGCGTTTCTCATCTCTATAAAGTCATGTTTCGGTTTTAGTTAGTCAGTTGTCATTGGTCAGCATTGACTAATGATTAGTTACTCAGCACTTTATTCTATTAAGCCCACCATGGGTTTTCATTAGTGCGGAAGTCGGTTTCCGTCCAGGGGGTCAAAACGATAGTGTCATCGTTGACATTAGCATGAGCTAAAGCTAGAGATTTAGGTGCAGGTCCGCGTACAACTTTACCAGTCGCATCGTATTGAGAACCATGGCAAGGACATTTAAACTTATTCTCTGCTACGTTCCAGGGAACAACACAACCCAGGTGGGTACAGATAGCATTAATGCCATAATCAGCAATTGCTTCTTTAGTTTCCACCACGATGTAGGTAGGGTCTCCCTTTAATCCTTGAACTAAAGTCCGATCTCCCACATTGTGACTAGAAAGGAACTTGCTGAGACTAACATCATTGCCCAGTTCATCCTTTGCGACTGAACCGCCACCAGCACCACCGCTGGCGGGCGGGATGAAGTAGTTCACAACGGGATAAAGAACTCCAGCAGCTACCCCGGTTACAGTCCCAAAGGTAAGTAAGTTCATAAACTGGCGACGACCCATATCAGGTACGTCCATTGATTCAGAAAATTGAGCCATAGTCTACACGCTCTTTGTGTGATTTGTTGAGTATTTTGACAAGAGTGGTAGCACTATATCAACTCTTGTCTGAGTCGAAATGCTAACGCCCCCAGTGATGTCTGATCTTATAGGATTGATCTGGCATCATCATTTATTAGCATTACATTTCTTTATATCCCTATCATACTTGAGTTAGGGAACTTAATATCATGACTCCATTTTTTATCTGGAGAGGGTGGAATCCAAGCAAAAGTTATGCTCCCTCCACCAAAGCAGCATATTTTTCAGCAGACATTCCCTGCACCACTTCTTGGGCATTACTTATATGCACTTTAATAAACCAGCCATCCCCATAGGGGTCCTTTCCTATGGATTCTGGAGACTCAATCAAGGACTCATTTCTTTCTATAACTACTCCTGTGACTGGGGATTTTAATTCTTCCACTGCTTTAACTGATTCGATTGTGCCAAATGATTCTCCTTGGGAAAGGTCATTTCCAACCTCTGTCAGTTCTAAAAATACTATATCTCCCAATTGGTCTATGGCAAAATTAGTAATGCCCACAGTAGCAATTTCACTATCTAGTCGTACATATTCATGAGTATCGAGATACAGTAAATCTTCGGGATATTTCAGCTCCATAATTTTCCTTTCTACATTCAATAATGTTCTACATAATTGACACTCCCCGGTCTAAATACACGGGGATTCTACATTCATCGTCAAAACTTGCTCAACCAGGTTTGCACCAAGTGGAGGCTTTACGCCATGCTCCAAAACTTAACCTCAAGGTTTTTCAACCATTATTTGTGGGCACGATTTTGGGATTTATAAAAAGGGCGTTTTACTACTTGGGCTGGATAGGTTTTACCACGTATATCCACTTCTATTTGCTGTTTAATATTTGCTAACTCAGCAGTTACATAAGCTAGAGCAATAGGATAGTTTAAGGTGGGAGACAGAGTACCACTGGTCACCTGTCCAATGATTTTTCCAGATGATAGAAGGGAGTAGCCATGACGGGGAATATTTCTTCCCTGAGTTTGTAAACCCACCAATTTACGCTCCACACCCTGGATTTTTTGCCTTTCTAAAATGTCTCGACCAATAAAATCACCTTTTCTATCTAAATGGACTAACCATGCCAAACCAGCTTCTAAAGGTGTAGTATTATCATCAATATCTTGACCATAAAGTGACATAGCTGCTTCTAACCGCAATGTGTCCCTACAACCTAATCCGCAAGGGGTGACACCTGCACCATGGAGACGTTGCCAAAATTCCAGTCCCGTTTGCGAATCTACCATGATCTCAAAGCCATCTTCCCCTGTGTAACCAGTACGAGCTAAAAAGGCCCCACCACCCAAAATTTCGGTTTCTAAATGGCCAAAAGCTTTGATAGGTGTCAAATCATCAGCTACAAAAGACTGTAATATAGCAGTAGCTTTTGGACCCTGGAGGGCAATTAATATCTTATCCCTAGACAGGTCTTCAAATTGAATTTGATTCAAGTCCAGATTTTGCGACAACCAATTCCTGTCTTTATCTGTAGTAGAGGCGTTAACAATAATGACAACTTTTTCATTATCTGTATTTTTTCCACTTTGACGGTAAATAATGATATCGTCAATAATCCCACCTTGAGGATTTAACAGTACAGTGTATTGAGACTGACCAGGTTGCAACCTACTTAAATCAGAAGGGACTAGTTTTTCCAGTTGGACCATGAGGTTTTTACCCTGGAGGTTAAACTTACCCATGTGGGAAATATCAAACATTCCCGCACCATTTCTCACAGCTTGGTGTTCCTCAATAATACTGGTGTATTGTAAAGGCATTTCCCAACCGCCAAAGTTGGTAAATCTGGCTTTCATTTCCACACCAGTTTGATATAGAGGGGTTTTTCCCCCTGGTGAAGGAACAGAATGATTTACAGGACTGTCTGATTTGATCACGAGTTTTGAGTTAACTGACTGTATTTTAGATATTCTAATATTGTAGATTGATAAGATTTATTACTCAAAAATCATGAAGTATTGGCAAATATTTGTCGGTTTAGTTTTAACCGCAGTGTTCTTTGTATCTAACTTATCCGCACAAGCAGCCAGTTCTTCTAGTATTACCCGGTCTGCAGGGAGTAAGATAGAAATTCAAGATTATTCGGGAAAAAGTTTAGTAGGTAAGGAGTTCACCAACATTAAATTGGAAAATGCTAACTTTAGCAATGCTGATTTGCGAGGTGTAGTATTTAATGGCACACTGTTGATTGATACAAATTTACATGGAGTCAACTTTAGTGACGGAATCTCTTACTTGTCTAATTTTAAGAATTCTAATTTAAGCGATGCCATTTTTACTAATGCCATGATGTTACGCTCGACATTTAACAATGTGGATATTACCGGTGCTGACTTTACCAATGCCATTTTAGATGGAGTGGAGGTGAAAAAATTGTGTGCTGATGCTAGTGGAGTTAACTCTCAAACGGGAGTTGACACTCGTGAATCCCTAGGTTGTAGATAGGGACTAAAAGCGGGTGATGGGACTCGAACCCACGACATTCTGCATGGGAGGCAGACATTCTACCACTGAATTACACCCGCATTAAAGAGTTGAATAAGCCATTGAACCCAGGTTCAATGGTAAGGCAAAAATCTGTTACTGTCAAGATATTTTTGCTATATCGCTCCTATTGTAATTAAAATCAGAAATTAGAACTATGAACTGGTGGCAAAGACTAAAGAATAACAACTTAGCGCGATTTGGTGCAATAATACTGTTAGTATTTTACATAGGAGTAATTGGTGCCGATTTTATAGCGCCCTATAATCCCTATGATTCTCAACCTCACGGTTCCCTATTACCACCAACCAAAATTTATTGGAAAACGCCAGATGGTAAATTTATTGGACCACATATTTATCCCACAACTCAGGGGGATACAAATTTAGAAACCGGAGAAAGAAAACTAATTGTTGATTTTCAAAAACCATCATCTCTGGGTTTATTTGTAGTTGGTTCTGAATATACATTATTCGAGGTAAAATTACCCTTACCTCCCGCATGGGAAGAAGTAAAGATTATTCCTGGTATCACCCTAAATTTACATTTGTTTGGTGCTAAAGATTCAGCCAAATTTAACCTATTGGGAACAGATGAACAGGGTAGAGACCAATTTAGTCGGTTGCTACATGGAGGAAGGATTAGTCTATTTATTGGGATTTTTGGGATTATTATTACCTATCCCTTAGGTTTAATCATTGGTGGTATTTCTGGCTATTTTGGTGGTTGGATTGATATTATTATTATGCGGTTGGCAGAAGTTTTGATGACCTTTCCTAGTATTTATTTATTAGCAGCACTGTCAGGAATTTTAAGTCCTCAATTGACCAGCACACAAAGATTTCTGCTAATAGTCTTAATTACTTCAGTGATTAGTTGGGCTGGTTTGGCCAGAGTAATTCGTGGTCAAGTCTTGTCTAT
The DNA here is from genome assembly GCF_001432185.1 of Cylindrospermopsis sp. CR12. NCBI lineage: Bacteria > Bacillati > Cyanobacteriota > Cyanophyceae > Nostocales > Aphanizomenonaceae > Cylindrospermopsis > Cylindrospermopsis sp. CR12. The sequence continues at coordinate 13,632 of NZ_LMVE01000061.1, forward strand.
TAAAGAACAGGAATTTGTTCAAGCGTCACTAGCTATGGGAGGCAAACCTTTTTATATCATCTTACGTCATATATTACCTCAAACTGCCAGTTATGTAATTATTTCAGCTACTTTAGCTATTCCTAGTTTTATAGGTGCAGAAGCAGTATTAAGTCTAATTGGTTTAGGTATTCAACAACCTGATCCTTCTTGGGGAAACATGCTTTCTTTAGCCAGTAATGCTTCTATTTTAGTTTTACAACCGTGGTTAGTTCTAGCTCCAGCTATGCTGATAATATTGACGGTTTTAGCATTTAATTTGCTTGGTGATGGATTGAGAGATGCTCTTGACCCCCGGAGTATTCGTTAAACCCACCCAAATCTAAGATTTAGGTGGTTCCATTCAAATCAGGAGAACTAAACAAGCCTACACCTAATATCTAATTCTTGGATCTATATAAGCATTGAGAATATCAATCACAATACTAGCACTAACAACAATTCCCCCGAAAAATACTAACACTCCCTGCACGGTGGTATAATCCCTGTCAGCAATTGCTTGATATAGTCTATTGGCCAATCCAGGCCAAGAAAAAGTCACCTCGGTTAAAATTGCTCCTCCCAATAGGGAAGCAAATGTTAACCCTAAAACTGTAATTACTGGTATGAGGGCATTTTTTAAAGCGTGGGATACTAAAATCTTGTTTTCTGGTATTCCTCTAGCTCGAGCTGCTTCCACATAGTCAGCTTTTAGAGTTTCTTTTAAGTTGACTCTAACTATTCGCTCAAAAATACCACTTAATAAAATTCCTAGGGTTAAACTGGGTAGAGCTAAATGATGCAAGGCCAGGAAAAAATAATTCAAGTTACCACTCAATAAACTATCAATGGTATATAAACCAGTAATGGTTGTGGGGGGACTAATATTGGGAGGAAAACGATTAGAATTAGGGAACCATTGTAACTGGACAGAGAAGACTAATTGTAATAACATCCCCGCCCAGAACATGGGGAGTGCATAGGTGATAATGCCAAATAATCTCCCCCCCAAATCCAAGGGAGTTCCTGGACGGGATGCAGAAAGGGTTCCTACTAAAATCCCCACAATGAGCGCTACTAACATGCTACAAACTGCTAGTTCCATCGTTGCAGGAAAATGTTGACTGATGATTTGCCAGACATTTTGACCCCGACTAGTTAGGGAACTACCCAGGTCAAAACGTAGGATGTTCCCCAGGTAGTTGATATACTGTAGCCAAATGGGTAGGTCTAATCCTAATTGTTTTCTCAGTTCTTCTTTGGCACTTTCTGGAGCCCTACCTCCTAAAATTGCATCTGCTGGATCTCCCGGTGTTGCTCTTAGTAAAAGAAAAACAATGGTGACAATGGTTAATAATTGCAGCGGTGCAAATAATAACCGAGAAGCTATGTAATACTGTAGGGCTTTAGACCGAGACATAGGGCAATAATTAGGGTTGTTGGTTTTTATTTTTTGATGTTTTTGTAAATCAGATTCTGAGTGGGATCAAGTTGGACGTTGTTCACACCTTTTTGGGCAAAAACATAATCTTTATTTTGCCATAGGGGAATATAAGGAACATCTTCTAAAACCAGGTTCTGAATCTGATTAAATATTTTCTTTCTGGCTTCTGGATTCTGCTCTTGACGCTGTTGATCAATCAATTTATTCATGGTTTGGCTATAATAAAAAGCTCCTTGGGTTTGACTACCACCTTTTTCACAACCTTTGCTTTCTGAACCTTGCTCACATGCCAAAAATGGTTGGACATAGTTATCGGGATCTAAAAAGTCCGGATACCAATCTAATAGGGCTATGGGATAGGAACCTTTAGAAATTTCTTTGAAGAATGTTGCTCCTTCTACAGTTTTAATTTCTAGTTGTAATATTCCACCCATTTTGGTGTCAGCTAGGGATTTTAAGGTTTGTGCCACTAAACTGCGGGTAGGTGAACTGGAAGGATACCAAACTTGAATTTTGGCTGGCTTTTCTACAGAGAATCCCGCAGCAGTTAACAGGTTTTTGGCTCGGTCAAATTCTCCATCACCATATTTGTTTTTAAATAATGGTTGGGAAACATTAAATGTTGTCGGAATCATGCTATAAAGCGGATCCGCTTGACCATATAACACCCTGTCGTTCAATAGGGAACGATTGACTAATGAGGCGATCGCCTTTCGTACTTCTGGTTGATCTAGGGGTTGTTGATTTCTATTGAGTACCATATAACTAACTACACTACCTTGAGCAGTTATTGCTTGCCAATTTCCTGTTTTTGCTCCCTCTTCTAAACTGCGAATTTGATCTGGTTGTAATGACAAATAAGCAACGTCAAACGCCCCTGTTTTAAAGGCATTAAACAGGTTGACGGGACTAGATTGAATTTGTACGTTAATCCCCTTATTTGCCGGTTTTTCTCCCCAATATTGGTCAAAAACATCAAATTTTAACGAATCCGCTCCATATTCTTGGAGTTTATATGGACCAGTTCCCACAAATATATTAGGTTGGAATTTACCCGCCCCAATTTGATAGGATTTAGGTGATACCGGACACACCCCCGAAAAGGCTAATAAAGCAGGAAAAGCGGCAAAAGGTTTTTTTAACCTAATTGTTAATTCATGTTCCTTAGTTGCTTTTACTGAGTCTATAGTATCAGAAAGTAAAAACGAGGGTTTACCCTTATTTTCTATAAACCGCTGAATACTGAATTCCATAGCTTTAGCGTTAAAGGGAGTACCATCGTGAAAAACCACATCTTTACGCAAAGGTATGGTATATGTTAACCCATCCGCACTAACTTTAGGTAAAGAAGTAGCCAGTTGTGGTTGAATTTCCGTGCTACCTGGATTATACGTATACAGGCGATCGCTCATATTAAAAATTAAACCCAGGGATGCTAACTCATAAGCATCAGCGGGGTCAAGAGTTCTTGGTTTGGCAGTAGTGCCTATGGTAATGCGAGCATCAGCGGAAAGATTCTGGGGAGGGGTATTGGAATGCTGAGTGGGACTACAGCTAATGGTCAGTAAGAAGCACAAAGAGAATAGGGATAGAAATTTAACTGGTTTCCCTAACCAGCGGAAAAACTTAGTTATGGCCATTGTTGTTTTAAACTTAGCAATAATTTGGCGAACTTACCAAACTTGACCTCCTTCTCCTGGAATAATAACAAAGACATTTGGATCAACAATCACATTTTCAGGTTATACTTACTAAAAAATTCTCATTTTTGCTCGGAGCTGAAATAAGAGAGTTCTTAAAAGTGATGAGCTGGAAGACTTAACTTATGAAGGCAAATCGGCGATAATAAACCTAGCCACACGGCTATTGAGTAAATGCGAGGTTTCAACCCGTATGCACTCACCAATTAGAATCCCCATTTTTCTAAAGCGGGGAAATATCAATCAAGACTGGCAATAACAAAAACTCACCGGAGACCTGTGGATGGTAGATTATCACCTGAGCAGTCTCAGTAAGAAAATTGCTTTGTAAACTAACTTTTTAAGGAGGGGCGTAGTCAATGGGACTACCTTGGTACCGAGTACATACAGTGGTGCTGAACGATCCAGGCCGACTGATTTCCGTACACTTAATGCACACAGCCTTAGTTGCTGGCTGGGCTGGTTCAATGGCACTCTATGAATTAGCTGTTTACGATCCTAGCGATCCTGTTCTCAACCCGATGTGGCGACAAGGGATGTTCGTATTACCCTTCATGGCACGTTTGGGTGTAACCGAATCCTGGGGCGGTTGGAGCGTAACAGGTGGTACAGCAGTAGATCCTGGCTTCTGGTCATTTGAAGGCGTAGCTGCTGCTCATATAGTTCTCTCCGGTCTATTATTCCTAGCTGCTGTTTGGCACTGGGTTTATTGGGATTTGGAACTGTTTAGAGATCCCCGCACTGGCGAATCTGCTTTAGATTTGCCAAAAATGTTTGGCATTCATTTGTTCTTATCCGGTTTACTTTGTTTTGGATTTGGTGCTTTCCATCTCACTGGTCTATTTGGTCCAGGAATGTGGGTTTCTGATGCTTATGGTTTAACTGGCAGTATTCAACCAGTAGCACCTGAATGGGGACCAGCAGGCTTTAACCCCTTTAACCCTGGTGGTGTTGTGGCTCACCATATTGCTGCAGGGGTGGTAGGTATTATTGCCGGACTATTCCACCTATCGGTTAGACCACCGGAAAGGCTCTACAAAGCTCTACGGATGGGTAATATCGAAACCGTACTTTCCAGCAGTATTGCAGCAGTGTTCTTTGCCGCTTTCGTAGTAGCAGGAACAATGTGGTATGGAAATGCAACTACACCCATTGAACTGTTTGGACCTACCCGCTACCAGTGGGATCAAGGATACTTCCGACAAGAGATTCAACGTCGTGTGCAATCCAGTGTAGCTGGTGGTGCGACTTTAACAGAAGCATGGTCACAAATCCCTGAAAAGTTAGCTTTTTACGACTATGTGGGTAATAGTCCGGCTAAAGGTGGATTATTCCGCACAGGTCCTATGGTTAAGGGTGATGGCATTGCCCAATCTTGGCAAGGTCATGCAGTATTCACAGATTCGGAAGGAAGGGAACTGACTGTTCGTCGTCTACCTAACTTCTTTGAAACCTTCCCTGTGATTTTGACCGATAAGGATGGGGTTGTCCGCGCTGACATTCCTTTCCGTCGGGCGGAATCCAGATACAGCTTTGAGCAAACGGGTGTAACTGTTAGCTTCTACGGTGGTAATTTGAATGGTCAAACATTCACAGACCCTGCTGATGTGAAGAAATATGCTCGGAAAGCTCAAGGTGGGGAAATTTTTGAATTCGACCGTGAAACCTTGGGATCTGATGGTGTGTTCCGCACCTCTCCTAGAGGTTGGTTTACCTTCGGTCACGCTGTATTTGCTCTCTTATTCTTCTTTGGTCACATCTGGCATGGTGCTAGAACTATCTACCGCGATGTATTCGCAGGTGTGGAAGCGGATCTAGAAGAACAAGTAGAGTGGGGTCTATTCCAAAAATTGGGTGATAAGACCACTCGTGTTCGCAAGGAAGCTTAATTAGGTGTAAGGTAAAAAGTATGGGTCTTCAGACTTCCTACTTTTTGCCACCGGGCCTGTTTAATGTCAATTGGTGACCAAACCTCCCGGTTTTCACTGTGTTTGATAAAATCAAAATACTACCCTGATAGGAAATCCTAACATGGAAAGCGTTGCATACATTTTAATTTTGGCTTTAGCAATAGGCGTTCTATTCTTTGCGATCGCCTTTCGTGAACCTCCTCGCTTTGAAAGAAAACCCAAAGAGTAATACTTAGGGTTGAACCGCTCAAAAATCACTCAAAACTACCCAGATCTAGATCTTGGGTAGTTTTGATTTTCATTTGTACCAATTTCATGTCAACTAGCAATTCGGAAAGAAAAAAGGTCATTGTTGCTGTGGGAGGTGGTATCGCAGCTTATAAGGTTTGTCAGTTAATTTCCACCCTGTTCCAATCACAAGTGGAACTAAGAGTTATCCTCACCAATTCAGCTCAAAAATTCATTACTCCCCTAACTGTTTCTACCCTTTCTCGCCATCAGGCTTATACTGATGATGACTTTTGGCAACCAATCTACTCCCGTCCGCTTCATATAGAATTGGGAGAGTGGGCCGATCTTATGGTTATCGCTCCTTTAACAGCCAATACTATAGCTAAATTGGCTTATGGCATAGCTGATAACTTATTAACAAATACGGTTTTAGCTTCTACCTGTCCCATACTTTTAGCACCTGCTATGAATACCGATATGTGGGAACAGATCACAGTGCAAAGGAATTGGCAACAAATATTGACAAATCCTCGGTTTTATGCTATGCAAACCGCTCAGGGACTATTAGCGTGCGATCGCACGGGGGAGGGGAGAATGGCGGAACCGGAGGAAATAGAGGTTTGGGTGAAATCTTTATTACATACTCAAGGGAAAAGAGATTTAAGGGGAAAACAAGTTTTGATTAGTGCGGGAGGAACTAGGGAATATTTAGATCCGGTGCGGTTTATTGGCAATCCAGCAACAGGTAAAATGGGATTAGCTCTTGCACAAGCAGCACTACACAGGGGAGCGGAGGTAACACTAGTCCATTGTCCTTCCAGTTGGAGTGTTCCCCTGGGGGTAAAGGGTATACCGGTGATTAGTGCAGCACAAATGCAAGAAGTGATGTTAGAATATTTTCCCATTGCCAATATAATTATTATGTCCGCAGCAGTTGCGGATGTAAAACCGAGGGATTATAGTGCAGAAAAAATCCCTAAGTCCTCTTTACCTGAAAGTATACCTTTAGCACCAGTATCAGATATAATAGCCCACCTGGGCAAAATCAAACAACCCCATCAATTACTAATTGGTTTTGCAGCACAAACTGGGGATATTGTCACCCCTGCGCAAGAGAAATTACAAAGGAAGAATTTAGATGTTATCGTGGCCAACCCCATTGATAAATCTGACAGTGGTTTTGGCTCTGATAATAATCAAGCAGTGTTTTTAAAAACAAAAGGAGAGCGGTTAGATATTTCCTCCTGTTCTAAGTTGCAACTGGCCCATTATTTATTTGATTTTATCTGAATCAACTGTTAAGACTGTATAACTACCAAATATTTTTAATATTTCAACATTAATACTTATATTTTTTAGAGCAGTAGTCATTAACGATGAGAAAACACTGGCTTCTATATCGAGAAAAAACAGGTATTCCCCCAAAGAGCGTTTGGTAGGACGAGATTCAATTCGGCTCAAATTAATTCCTAAATCCGCAAATACTTGTAATACTTTAACTAATGCACCGGGAATATTGGCCGGGACACTAAATGCTAAGGATGTGTGGGTTGATGAACTTGAAGAACTTCCCCCCCCACTTTCTGGTGCTACCACCCAAAATCTCGTACAGTTGTCAGGATAGTCATTAATTCTGTCACTCAATATGGGTAAATCATACATTTGAGCTGCTTTCTCCGAGGAAATAGCTGCTGTTGTTGGTGATTTACCCAGCTTTTCCAAAGCTTGAGTGGTGGAACTAGTTGCACTTAAATTTGCTTGGGGGAGAAATTTCCCTAACCACCCTTGACATTGTGCTAATGCTTGAGGATGGGAATAAACTATTTCAATATCTTCTAATTTGGTAGCACAGGAAATTAAACAATGGTTAATTGGCAGCACTAAAGCTTGTTTAATCTGTAAATTTTCCAACTGCCATAAATTATCCATAGTCATACTTACACTTCCCTCAATGGAATTTTCCACGGGAACCACTGCCAAATTAACTTCTTGAACTGTTACAGCCTGTAGTGTTTTAGCTATAGTTGGACATGGACGTAGAATGACTTCTCCCTTAAATTCTTGATTTCCCTTAATCCAGTTTAAATAAAACGAAGCTGCTTGTTCCGAATAAGTGCCCGGTGGTCCTAAATACCCAATGTTCATTTCTTCGCTTGATGTGATGATATCCACCTATCCTCCCCTACCAAAAAACGTTACAATTGTGAATATTTGTAAATATCGCCTTAATCTATGGCTACTAAGTTCACTGCTTCCCAATCGGTTACAATTGCTGTTCCTAAACAGTCCATCCCCATTCAGCACTACTTACGTCAGCCCCATCGCTTAGTCAATGCTATGGTTGATAACAGTAGAGTTCAACATATCTCCGAAGAAGTGTTTCGTCTTAAAATGCGTCCTTTAACTTTCATGTCATTAAATATCCAACCTATAGTAGATATGAGAGTTTGGGCGGATGCCAACGGAACCATATATCTATGTTCACAAGGATGTGAAATCCGGGGTTTTGAATATGTTAACCAGCGGTTTGCTCTGAATTTAAAGGGGTATCTCTCCCCTCACCATGATGCTGATCATACCCGATTAGAAGGTAAAGCGGATCTAGAAGTTTTGGTGGATATTCCTTACCCCTTTTCCCTAACTCCCAAGGCGATTTTGGAAACCTCTGGTAATGGTCTGCTCAAGAGTGTTCTACTCACAATTAAACAACGAATATCCCACCATCTTCTTGCTGATTACCGTTCCTGGGTAAGTTCACAAATGGAAATCAATCAGACAACTAATGATAACACCGATATCTCTATCCTCAAAGTTGACTTTTAAAGTTGATATCTCCCCTCACCTGACAGGGACTAAAACTCCGTCGATGCAGGGGAGACGGCCCATACTTTTGTAAAGCTAATAAGTGTTTCCTACTCCCATACCCCTTATTACGGTGTAAATCATACATATCATACTTCTTGCCTAATCGCACCACTAAATCATCCCGCCACACTTTAGCCATAATACTGGCAGCTGCTATGTTGAGCGATCGCCTGTCACCCTGTATAATAGTTTGCTGCTCTATTAGTAAATCACGAATAAATTGATTACCATCCACAAGACAAAGAGAGGGCTGGGACTTGAGTTTGAGGACAGCCCGTTTCATTGCCAACAGAGTAGCTTGCAAAATATTTAACCTATCAATTTCCGCAGTGGTAGCATAACCGATTTTCCATTCCACAGCTAATTGGGCGACTTGCTGTGCTAGGTAATGTCTACGAGAAACAGATAGCTGCTTACTATCCTTAATTTTAGATTCAACCAGTATTGATAAAGCGGAGTTTGGCAAGATAACTGCAGCAGCGACTACGGGCCCAAATAAAGCTCCGCGCCCCACCTCATCCACACCAGCAATCCACCCTTCCTGGTTCCAGTGGTCAGACAATTCCTGCCAATTTGATTCCATAAAAACCAGAATCTAGGATAAACAAGGAGTTTGAAAATGAACAGGGGATTTACTCTTGAGCGGAGGGACGACGACGACGACGACGGGTAGGAGAATAGTTAGATTCGTCCTCTGATAGAGGTTCAAAACCTATATTGCCCAATAATTCCTCCGTGGGGGACTCAATTGCCATTTGGGGGCGAGAAAATTCCTCTAAAGGGATTTTTGATGTAGGAAGTTTGACCTTAGGAAATTCCAATTTAGGCTTTTCCTCAAGCATAGAATCCATATTAAACTCACCTGCATCAGATGTAATTTCCCCTGGTTGCATAATATTATAAATTACTGACTTGGGAGTTTTTGCCTCCGTCTCTAATTTAACACCGGGAGAAATTCCCATCAAGGCAAACATATCCTGTTCCTGGTTCGTCATTTCCACCTCAACGATTCGGGGTGGCTCTATCACTGGTTTAATTGGTTCTATTTTGACTTTAGTTCTCTCCGGTCTTTCAGTCCATCCCACCCTACCAAAGCTTGGTGCTTTGGGAGATTCTTTTACCAACAGACTTTCTGATAGCAGGGAGGGTATGTCGACCATGGGAGTGATTTCTGTGTCAGCTTCCAAATCCATCTCGCCACCAAATCCAGAAACCTCTGGTCTGCTTTCCTCTTTGAGGTTAGCACCACCAATGCGACTGCGACGGGTGCGAGTACGACGTTTGTGATCTCCCAACTCTTGATAGCTGGGATGGTTGACTAGATTACCAACTTCAGAATCGGTGTCAAACGCTTCACCAAAGCTATCAAATATCTCTCGATTTTCTCTAATTTCTGGGGCACGCACTACTGGGGTTCTAATTTCCCTAGGTTGGGCTGGGGTAAACTTTTCTGGCGCTTCCGCAGCGGGTATGGGCATGCGGTTTTCTACCTCCCCTGGTAGATGGACGATGTGTCCTAAACCACCACAAGTGGGACAGCTTTCACCAAACAGTTCATAAATATTTTGACCTTGACGTTTACGCGTCAGTTCTACTAGACCTAATTCTGTTAGTTGGGCAATTTGAGGACGAGCTTTATCTGCTTTCAGGGTCTTATTAAAGTGCTCTAAAACTTGCAGTTGGTCGCGTCTTGATTCCATGTCGATGAAATCTACTACAATTACGCCAGCAATATTTCTCAGTCTCAGTTGACGCGCTATTTCCGTTGCTGCTTCGCAGTTTGTCCACAGCACGGTTTCTCTAGCTGTTGCAGAGCGGGTAAAAGAACCCGAGTTCACATCAATTACTGTTAGTGCTTCCGTCGGTTCAATGATAATGTAACCCCCAGAGGGCAAATCTACCCTAGGACGTAATGCTTCTCTAATAGCAGCATTAATGCGAAAATATTCTAAAATCGGTGACCTGTCACGATGATGATCCAGTAGTACACCCTGGGGTGTCTGTCCTCCACTCCAATTTTGTAAATATTGTTTAACTCTTCTTAACCCTGTACTGGAATCCACTACAATACGGTTTACGTCCGCACCATACATATCCCGCAGTACCCTCTGAATGAAGTCGTCATCTCGATTTAATAAAGATGGCGCTCTCGTGGATGCTGCTTCCTGCTGAATGACTTCCCATTGCTTTTGTAGCAATTCTAAGTCTTCAATTATAGCTTCCTCTGGTTTACCTTCTGCCTCTGTTCGCACTAATATGCCCATACCAGCAGGTTTGATGAGTATAGCTAGAGCGCGAAGACGGTTCCGTTCACTTTCGCTCTTAATCCGTCTGGATAGGTTTACACCCTTTCCATAGGGCATGAGAACTACATAACGTCCCGGCATAGTAATATTACCGGTTAGTCTGGGACCTTTTGTTCCTGTAGGTTCCTTCATTACTTGTACTAACACTTTCTGTTGTGGTGTCAGTAACTCCGTAATTGCTGCGGAACTACGTTTAATCTTTAATGGACCTAGATCGGTCACATGGATAAATCCGTTACGTTCTGGATCACCGATATTCACAAAAGCTGCGTCTATACCCGGTAATACATTCTCCACAACCCCTAAATAGATATCACCAATCTGGTGATGACCAGTTGCTACAACTAGTTCTTGTATTTGATCTTCGGAAAATACGGCAGCAATTTGATGCTGTTCTGCGATAATAATTTGTTTTGGCATTCAAGTTCCTCAAAAATTGGCAGCACCAATGGGGATTAGGAGGAGCTTATTTTATACCTCTAGCCCCTACTGGTAGCCCTAGGACTGCTACTGGTAATAAAAATTTCCTCACGGACACGGCTTCACAAACCAGGAAGCCCATGGCCTTTTGTAATTGCGTTGCACACGCTTGATCATTGCTAAGAGTTTGGAGACCTTGGGTCTACCAATCTAGGAGCATTCTATCAAAAAGTCCTGCTCAACAAACTGGGTTTTCCACCCTATTTTCTGTTGACACTCTCTGACTTAATAAATTCACTGATGTAACTGGACCTAATTTGCGGTTCCCAAAACTATCCGATTGCGGTGGATATGCAAAAGTTGAAATTTTACACTGGTCACCATCTCCAGCATAAACAATATTTGCTCAGGACGCAAGATCACACCATCATGACGACAGCTACCCAAATAACGCACTATGGCTTCAGATTCCACTGATGAGTTTTCTAATTTGACTAGACTTAACTCAAACAGGCGATCGCGCAGATTTATGATTTGCTGCTTCCCGGACTTTGTCCGATGTTCTGACAAAATCTCTCTTCTAGCTAGTATGGATTCTATCCAATTTTGCCATATTTGTGCGTCAATCAGTTCTGAAGTAGAAATGGTGAGCAGGTATTCAGCTGCTACCATAGATTGATTAGCAGCAGGTGATGACAAGTCTATTTCTTGGACTTGATATAGGGGGATATTGGAGGGAAGTTGGCGTACCAATTGGTGACGAAAGTCTTCTAAATTCATGGATTGGGTTAATTCCAGGTCCAAAATTTCCCCACTGCTGGTGCTACCCAAAGACAAAGCACTTGCTAGAGCAATGCGGGGGTGGGGATGAAATCCTCCAGTAAAAGCAATTGGTAAACCCGCTCTTCTAATTACCCTATCAAATAACCGCATCAAATCCAAGTGACCGACCAAAGCCATATCATCTTGTTTACCGAACCACACTCTTAACCTTTGCACCCTGGTGGTATTAGGAACAAAATCGCCTGCGAACTCTGGTATGGGGTGGGGTTCAATTACCACATTGTGACCGAAATCTGTGCTACAGACACCGCAATGGGAACAACCCTCAAAAGAACAATCGGGAACGATCGCCGCAGCTAAAGCCCGTTTAAGATCTTCCTGTAACCACCTTTTATCAATCCCGGTATCTATATGATCCCATGGTAAAGCTGCTTCCAGCAGGGAATCGAAGTTAATGAGATTGTCATCTCCCATTTCCATTACATTCCATTCACCATTTTCTACCTGGCGGTATTTCCAGTTTAGTCCTGCTTGAGAGATAGCTTCTCCCCAAGCTCGAAAAGCAGTTTCCACGCTGTCATACCAGGAGTCCATTCCTGCACCCAATTCCCATGCTCGTTTGAGAACCTTCCCTAAAGTCCGATCTCCCCTACCAATAAAGTCTTCCATTGCAGAAAGACGAACATCGGTAAAATTTACCTTTACATTCCTGGTTCGGCGAAATTCTTGTTTGAGTAGGTTTTGCTTGCGGACAAATTCTGATGTAGAAACAGAATGCCACTGAAAAGGTGTGTGAGGTTTAGGGGTAAAATTAGAGACTGTCAGGTTAAAGTTGATAGACCTTCTATCCTGAGCGCGACATTCTCGTTGTAACCATCTGACGGTTTCTGCTATGGCCAGGATATCCGCATCCGTTTCCCCTGGCAGTCCAATCATAAAGTACAACTTAATTTTATCCCAACCTTTTTCCCAAGCTGTTTTTATGCCCCGCAATAACTCTTCGTTGGTCAGACCTTTGTTAATAATATCGCGCATCCGTTGACTACCCGCCTCCGGTGCGAAGGTCAAGCTCCCTTGTCTTGTCCCTCCTAATATGTTAGCAATATTTTCATCGAATCTATCCACTCTTTGGGAAGGTAAAGACAGGGTAATATTTTCATTCTTTAGACGGTTTTTGATTTCCATCCCCACTGCAGGTAGAGATAAATAATCGGAACAACTTAAAGATAATAGTGAGAACTCATTATAGCCTGTTTTGTGCATTCCATCAACTATGGCTTCTACCACTTTTTCTGGCTCCACATCCCTGGCTGGCCTTGTCAACATCCCTGGTTGACAAAATCTACAACCACGGGTACAACCTCTTCTAATTTCTATTGTTAACCGATCATGCACTGTTTCCATATATGGCACTAGACCTATAGAGTAAGCAGGTATGGGCACTGCTACTCTTCTAATAATTCTTTGCGGTACATCCGGTCGCAAAGCTCTTATTTGACCATTTGTCATTTCGTAAAACTGTGGCACATACACACCTGGAATTTGTGCTAAATCCCACAGCAATTCTTCTCGACTTAGACCCCCTGCTTTACCCTCTTCTATCACCAGTCCAATTTCTGGTAGTAGTTCCTCTCCATCACCCAGTGCGATAAAATCAAAAAAGTCAGTGTAAGGTTCGGGGTTTGACGTTGCTGTTTGTCCACCAGCAAAGATTAAGGGGTATTCCCCTCCCCTTTGTTCCCGCATGAGCGGTATTCCCGCTAAATCTAACATTTCCAGGATATTTGTCGCCCCCAGTTCATAGCTGAGGCTAAATCCGATAATATCGAAGTCTTTTAACTGGCGTTTTGACTCTACTGCAAACAGGGGTGTTTGGGTTTGACGCAATTTTGCACCTAGATCGGGCGCGGGGAGGTAAGATCGGTCACACAGTTGATTCCGCTGGGCATTGAGGATGTTATATAGGATAACGTGTCCTAGGTTGGAAGCTCCTACCTCATACACTTCTGGGTAGCTTAAAACCCATCTCACTCTAGCCTGCTCCCAGGGTTTATGTGTTGCTAAGTACTCATTCCCTAAGTAGCGTGCTGGTTTTAAAATGTCCGGTGTTATTAGTTCTTTTACTGAAACAGTCACTTTACGATTTATTATTTTGGAGTTAATTAGTAGCTATTGTCCATCATCTTAACAAAGGGAACTTTTTTCGGTCAAATACTTCTTATAATTCTACACCTCCATTTTACCAAATTCCAGCTATATGGGAAAAGAAAATCAATAAGCAAAAAAAATATTAAAAAAAGTTGGAATTTTAGTTAATTATTTTTTTATATGCTAAAATTCACCTCTATCTAAATATGTCCGCTCTTTTTTATTCGCCAACTACAAACCAATCTCCAGCTCTAGGAGTGTGAACGAGTGTTTTAATTTCAGTTAATGAGTAATAATTACAACTAGTTAGTTAGCTATGAACACAAAATACGCAATACGTCAGCTTGTGGAAAAGGCTCTGGAAACAAAAAAGCTGACACTGGAAATTGAGAATCAGATTAATTCGGAACTCACTCAATTAGGTTATATTTCAGACGTTGACTACGAAGCTCTAGAGCTATTAATGGCAGAAATGGATGCAGGTAGAGTTCAGGTGGTTCCATACTAGACTTTTTACGCCTAGACTATATAACACTAAAAATGCGATCGCCCGTAATACTTATGGTAAGTGGAGCTATCCTGAATTCTTCCCTCTCCACTTCCCATAAACGCGATCGCCAAAATTGTGGAATATAATAGAATATAATGGGTAGTGGGAGCAAACCCAAACTTCCAAATGTAGTAAATCCACAATCATTCAAGAGCAGTGTCAGTCGAAACCATTGAAAAACCCTCCACAACCCGCAAGCTGGCGCCCCGTTATCGCGTTTTGCTGCACAATGACGACTATAATTCCATGGAGTATGTCGTTCAGGTACTCCTTTCCACCATACCTAGTCTTACCCAACCTCAAGCTGTTTCCATTATGATGGAAGCCCACAGTCATGGTTTAGCTTTAGTTATAAGCTGCGCTTTGGAGCATGCTGAATTTTATTGTGAAAGTTTAAATAATTATGGTCTTACTAGCACCATTGAACCCGATGATTAGTGATAGAAAATAATATTAAAATGTTTAGACCTAGCAAAATAGCTTTGTGGATTTCCCAAAGACCTGCTCCACAGAGGGTGGGTTGTTTTATATTGTGTTTGTTAGTATTATGGTTGCCTTTTGCCATACCCATATACTTATTGGTGGAGGATGGCAACTTAGAAAGCATTTTCACCATGGTCTTGCTGTATGGAGAGTTTATTTTCTTGGTGAGGTTGTGGGGGAAAAAAATTTATCAAAGAGACAAAATACTAACTGACTATGGTTTAGAACTGTCTAGCTTAAATGGTGTAGATTTCTGCCAGGGTTTAAGTCTAGGAGTATTGAGTATTATACTATTATTTGGAGTACAAGGTTTATTAGGTTGGATCCTATGGCAACCACCAAAAGCATTTATAGTTCAAATCGTTTTAGAAGGCTTACTAGTTGCTGGTGGTATTGGTTTTGCAGAAGAATTATTATTTCGTGGTTGGTTGCTAGATGAGCTGAACCGAGATTATGATCCCCGTTTATCCACGGCAATAAATGCCATTTTATTCGCAGTTGCCCATTTCATTCGACCAATATCAGCTATTGTTAGTACATTACCGCAATTTCCAGCTTTAGTATTACTAGGCTTGACTCAAGTGTGGGGAAAGCATAAGAAAAGAGGAAGATTAGGTTTACCTATGGGTTTACATGGTGGACTGGTCTGGGGATACTATATTATTAATGTGGGGGGACTGGTTCAACCTTCAGGAGTAGTTCCCGATTGGGTAACAGGTGTTAATAATAATCCCTTTCAAGGTATTGTGGGAATGTTAGGTATGGCTCTGTTGGCATATCAAATGCGATTAAGATAGAGTAAATGCTCTTGTCATCTTGTTATAATCTCTTAATGGAATGGTTATAAACCATGAAAGAATTGAAAAAACTATATTTTCTATCAATGCCCACACTAAACCGTATTATTTTTGCGGCTTTTTGTCTATTTATTAACTTGACACTGATTGTACTAACCTCGTTTCTACCAGCAAAGGCAATATCACTACCAACAAAACCAGATACAATACAGAACAGTGTGACATCGATTCATCTATTATTAGGTAATCCCAGTAATGCCACATCCAGTCTTGACAATCCAGATAATTACCTAATGATAAAACCTCAATATGCATTGTCCTACAATCGGAGTCATGGTAGTGCTAACTGGGTTGCTTGGCAACTTGATAAATCCTGGTTAGGAGATGCTAAACGCCAAGACAATTTTAGACCGGATGACACCCTACCTGATAGTTGGCCACGTATAAAACCAAGTGTTTACAATAGTTCAGGATACGATAGAGGTCACATTGCCAGATCAGCAGACAGAACCCAGAGTGTGGAAGACAATTCAGCCACTTTTTTAATGACTAATATTATTCCTCAAACACCCGACAACAATCGTAATACCTGGGGTAATTTAGAGGACTATAGTATGAAATTAGCTGAGGAAGGAAAGCAACTTTATATTATTGCTGGTGGGACTGGTGACAAAGGTAAACTGAAAAATTTGGTGACAATTCCCCAATACACCTGGAAGATTATTGTGGTTTTAGATGGCCCTGGTTTGGGACTGCAAGATGTGAATGTCAACACTCGTGTGATTGCTGTCAATATTCCCAATGATGAACAACTGGATAACAATTGGAGACTCTTTAGAACCAGTGTTGACAAGTTAGAAGAATTAACAGGATATGATTTTCTGTCTACTGTTTCTCCCAATATTCAGAAGGTAATTGAAAGCCAAGTTGATAACCTGTAAGTGGGTGGTTGGAATTAAAAAATATAAGATGAACGTGGGTTGGGTTACGCCACCCCTAACCCATCCTATAAAATCTCCAGTTCTAATTTTTAGCGTACTTGTCAAGAATCTGGGCTAAATCAGGTACTACTTCTTCCACATGCTTTTTGACTGGTACTCGTAGTTTGCCATAAACACCCTTGATGGTGGAATTAGTGCTTTTTTCAATGCGAATATCAGTAACACTAAATATCGCATCTGCTGTACGAGAGCGATTTTGGGTGAGGTGGGTTACCGCGTCTCCCGCTTCTAATCCCTCATTCCATAATGGTTCAAGTGCAGCAAAAGACTCTGGTAAAAGACGTTCAACCGCCCCAGCACAATACTTGGGACTTATTCCCTTAATAGTAGCATAGCCAGCTTTAATAGCAATGCCAGAAATACCTCCAATATTGGCAACTCGTGTTTCCAATAGGTTCATGCAATCAGCTACCAGCATTTGTCTTTTATCATCATTTTTTAGACCATCAATCAGAGCCATGTTTATTTTTCCTTCCAAGAATCTCTTGAAGTAGTTTATATGTAGCACAACCCATTTAGCAAGTGATAAACAACAGAATCAGGACTGTTATTTTGGTTTTTAAAAACTTGCCAAATAATCAAAATAAACAATAAATAATTCTATTAAATCTAAATCTAATTCCGATTTTTAAAAATAGCCCAAATGATAAATAAGGCAAATCCCACGTATGCAAAGACGGTCAACCATTCCGCAAGGTTACTCATATTCTATCCTATATTAATATAATGGTGAATCCCCCGATAAATCCGGGGAATTCTGTGGACACTGTGTTAATCATGATAAGTTTCTAGAATTGTACCCAATAAACAAGCTTGATATAAATTAGCTCCATTTAGACTAGCTGCTTCTAGCTCAGCACAAAGTAAATTTGCCCCGGCTAAATTTGCCCCAGCTAAATTTGCTCCTCTTAAATCAGACTCTTCTAGATTCGCTTGATTTAATAATGCTCCTTGTAGGTCTGCACGACTCAAATCAGCACCTTTAAGGTTTGCTCCGGTGAGGTTAGCACCCCGTAGGTCAGCACCTCGGAGGTCAACCCCCTGAAAGTTAACACTCATCAGGTTAGCACCGCTGAGAAAAGCTGCGGTTAAAGACGCTCCTGCAACTGTAGCGCCCATTAAATTTGCACCTCGTAAATTACTTCCCCTCAGATCTGCACCAGTAAGATCTGCTTGCATTAGATTAGCACCTAGCAGATTTGCTCGTAAATCTGCTCCCTGTAAACTTGCACCCATTAAGTTAGCTCCTTCAAGATGTGACCCCTCCAGGTTAACACTGACTAAATGAGCGCCAATTAAATTTGCACCTGCTAAATTCACAGCAGTTAGGTCAAATTCAGACAGATCCTGGTCTTCTAAATTTGCTCCTGGTAGTTGTTTAGTTTTTTCTGATTTTAGAGTTTCTATGTTCATTTTGGCTCTTAGATTTGAGATTGGTTGAATCATGACTGTCGGGAATCAATTAACCACATACTATTACTAAATTTGGGTGTCATACAAGGTAGATCCAGTCCCTGTTGTAAACCTAGGACTAATAAATTAAGGGTATTTATTAGTTCAGGGTCAAAGCGAGTCTGCTCTTGCTGTTTACATTTGGATAAAGCGAGGGCAAATATATCCTTATCCTCCATACCTTGTGGATTTTTGTGCTGTTGGTTAATCTCCCGTTGAAATTCCATCAGTAAAGCTAGAATTCTGGACTCCAAAGGTATTTTCTCCCCCGACAACCCCTCCGGAACACCATTGCCATTCCACCACTCATTCTGATGGATAATTATTTGAGCTATGTCCTGCAATTCTGGCATCCTGTCTAACACCTGCACTTCCCCATTGGTTTTATTTTGTTTCAGGTTATATATACGATGGAGTAAAGCGGCTAAACGTAACCTTTTAATTTGCCATGGGGGAAGGTCAAGTAATTGTGCCATAACTTCTGCCATTCCTGCTACCTGAACCGCAGCCATGGGATTCTCAATATCTCTCATCTCTATCAATTCAGCCATTCGTAACAAAGCTTGTAATTCATTAGAAACTAAGTTACGACTGAGGGAGTTTTTCCCCGTGGCAGATGTAACAGTGTTTTCACTACTCTTTAGGTACTCAATGACACGAGATACAATTACCTCAACCTCCTCAGAAGAAGCCATTTGCGTCTCAATTATCTGTTTATGGCTATTGAGCTTGTGTGCCAATTCCTGATTGTAATTTTCTATATGGGCGATCGCCAGTTCTGTAGTTTTGAGGACTAAATCTGGCTCAAAGGTCCACATTCCATAAAACTTTCTTTCTAGGTCAGAAGTTGGCAAACCCTGCATGCCATAATCCGCATCCGATAATTCTTGACAAATAACCATTGATGCGTAGCTAGGGGCCAAAATAATTAAATGCCATTCTTGAGATAAGGGATCTGTGGTGTTCAACTCCACCAAATTGACGTTTGGCAGTTGACTGGTGGAATGTGCTGCAAAACCCGCATCATCAGTAGCCATAATTACGACGTCTTGACTACATGCAGCTATATCCCTGTATCTATCGGCTTCTTGCAAATACCATTTACCGCGCTGAAAACAAGTAATTACTATAGGTTGCTCTCTCTTGTCTAGAATATGGTCTTCCAGTGCGTGACAGAGAGAGACCAAGGTATTTTTATAATACACTCCATAGCGAATAGGTCGGTTACTATGGCGACAAACGGTTTCTAGTTGTTGGAGAATAGAACCTTTTAACATGAGAGGAGGGGGGTGGGATAATGATTTTAAGATACACTAGTCAAATGTTGTGGCTGATTCCTTTCCATGGAAGCTGTCAATGCTGATTCCAAGTCAGCACAACCTAACTGTTCTTCTAAGATGTTCATTACCTCTCTTCCGAAATCGTTAGGATTACGACGCCAGGCCTGTAAACATACTTCTCCAAAAAAGGAACCTAGTGGTTCTGGGTTCCACAGAAGTTTTTTAGCTGTCCATGGCATTAAACTCATAGGATTATAACCTGGTTTGAGGACACCAGTTTTAAACGCATATTCTTCTAGATGGGTATGGGGTTGCAATCCAATAAAGAAAATTGCCGGTTCCACCTTATCACTGCCAAATATTCTTTCTAGCTCTCGATGATAGGCAATAGTTTGACGAATGGTTTCAAAACTTTCATCAATAACATTGAAAGAGTAGTTGACGGAAACTAAATCATTAAAACCCGCTGATTTTAGATCTCGGCAGTTTTGTAAAACCGTGCGCAAGTTATAACCCATACGCATTTTGCGTACAAGTTCCTGAGAACCGCTAGTAATACCAATTTCAAAGTAATTCATGCCAGTTTTAGCCATCAACTGACACAGTTCAGGTGTTAAGTTGTCTGCTCTAATATAGGCGGCCCAATGGATATCCGTCATACCAGAATCAACTATTTTCCCTAATAGTTCTATGGCATCATCAATATACTTACGAGCAGGGATAAATTGAGCATCAGTAAACCAGAAGTTACGAACCCCACGTTTATATAACTGTCTAATTTCAGCTACCACTTCATCAGCAGGGTTAATACGAACTTGTTTACCTTCTACTACAGTGTATACGCAGTAGCAACAGTTATGGGGACAACCACGCTTGGTTTGTACTCCAATATAAAAATCTTTGTCCTGTAAATAATAGTTGAATTCCGGCCAAACGGTCTCGATATAGTCGTAGTTACAAGCGGTTTTTTCTAGGGGGGTTGGTTGTTCGTGAATTAACCGTTGACGGGGAGCATTTTGCCCTACCACATAACAGCGTTCATCACGGAATTCTTCTCCTTTAAGATATTTAGTCAGTAAGGTTTCTCCTTCCCCCACGGAAACAATTGTTCCTTTGGGTAAACTTTTTCCCAACTGTTCATAAAATACACTCACTGCTCCACCACCAACCACTGCACGTGCTTGAGCCTGGTATTTTTTGGCGCGTTTCATCCCACCCCGGATTAAACCCAGGTTTCGCCACAGTTCTAAATAATAGGCAATGAAGATGCGCAACCCACCCAAAGCCCCCCTGAGTTTGATTAGGGGGTTTTTAGCGTAGTAAAATTCAAAGGCGTTTTGTAAAGGGTTCCCACCTCTACCACCCACGGGAGCATATATTTGAATATCTCGCCAAGAAAAAACTAATAGTGTGGGTTGAAATTCGTCTATACATCTATCCAGCGCAGCATCATAGTCCAGGGGTGGAACTGTTCCCAGGTCAAAAATTCTTTGTTCAATGTCAGGGAATTGTTTGTGAACATGATCACAAAGGTAAACTACCCCAATAGGAAAGATGGGGTTACAGGGAAGACGAACATAGAGTATTCGGTTTGCCATCATGGTTGTTTTAACTGCCATCTTGCCAAGTTATCGGGGATTTTTGAGGTTAAAAACTCAATTCATCTACTATTATAAATACTTTTGAACCACATTCCAACCTGTGAGACAGACCCAAGCAAAACCGAAAAACAAAATTGCATTGAGGGTGATGTGTAAGGGTCTGGCCCAAAATTTGCCCTGACTAATTTGAGTAGCACTAAGAGCGGAAGTCAGAACTAGTATGACTACGGTTAATCCAGCAAATAAATGGGAAGAATGCCCTAGGGATCCAAAATGCCCTAATGTACCAACTATACCAATTAATAACAGTAATAATACTAAAAATATTAGGGTAATACCAAGAAGATAATGAAAGGCTTTTACCAAATTATTGACTTTTGGCACAACTAGGCCTAAGGGAGATCTACCATTAGTTCTGACTTGCCATAACCAGTAAGCTGTAATAGCTAGAATAGTATAGACGAAAATGGCTAGACCCATAGACCAGGCAGCTATTCTCCATAGCCATAAAAAAGAAGGTAGGTGCATATTAAGTCTTGTTGAGTAAAATTTAGTAGTTTATGGTTTTCTTACGGTTTCAATCTCGATTATCCTAACATTTGGTGTGTATTTCCATAAAAAAGGTGCTGAAATTAGCACCTTTGTGGTTAACAAGGATATTTTTTTCTAATCACAACATATTAATCGGGGGTTAAAAAAGCACAACTGTTTAATTGACATGCTCAGTCATGATTGAGTCAATTGGAGTAGTTGCAGAATAATCTTTAATCCTTACTGTAGGAGGTTGAATAACTCGCAAGTGTTCTTGCTTCTAACAATGCGAATTGTTTATGAATTTCGCTAGAAATATCACGATTGTTATCAACATCTACTGCTAGTGTCTGGTTTCCATCATTCTCATCTTCATCTGTTTCTGTCAATCTTAGGCGATCACAGGGTATAGTATCGGAGAGAATTGCACTAGCCATCATTCCCGTATGAATTTCCATTTGAGCATATTTAGGAGCTTCAAATATAAGTCGCTGTCCGGGAAAGATAACTCTTTCAAAATACCAATTAGGAACGTTAGAGATACGAGCTACCTGGATTTTACTCGTAGCATTGATGTAGCAGCAGAGGATTTTCCCCGATTGCTCTGGTGGTAGAGAATCTAATATTTGAGCCATAACTGCTGAGGAGCTTATTACGCCGCAATTTTACATTACATATTTAACTTTAGCACTCAATGATCCCCAATTGCTGTAACTGGGACTACCAACTGGAATTTTCTGCATTATTTCTATCGAAAATTGGAAGGTTCCTTCCGGTTTTGCCACTGGTTTTTTAGATTTATGATAAGATATAATACCCCTCTCAATCCCACATCTGGATTCTGTCCTAGAAAGTCTATGACTGAAAGCACCACGTTTTTCCTTTCTCCGTTGATTAGGATTACTCTTCTAACACTCTATATAGCCTTAACACTACCTTTACCATTTTTAGCGGAAGTTACACAAGCACCTGTCACACCACTACTATTATGGTTAGGGATAATAATTGGATTAGTGGCATTATATGCTGTGCTTACCCAAAGAGTGATTGTCAACGAACAAGAAATTCAAGTCACCTATCCTGTTTGGGTTCCTAAACTGTTACGTCAAGACTGGTCCTTACCCTGGTCTGAAATTAAAAGTCTCAAATGTCGCACCACAGGACAGGGAGGTTTGGTTTACTATTTCCTCACGGATGAGGGTAAAGCTTATTTGTTACCCATGCGCGTTGCTGGATTCAACCGTCTAGTGAAGTTTGTTCAGTTAAAAACAGGTATGGACACCACTGATGTCCGTCCCCTATCCCAACCCTGGATGTATTTAATCTTATTGATTTGTACTATTATCCTATTATTAGTAGATGCTTGGACTATTAATATAGCTAATTCTATGATTTAACCTTGATTTAATGCTTGAAGATGCTCCCGAAAAATTATCACCCCTGCTCAAACTGGAGCAAGTTAGTTTATGGGCAAAATTGAAAGCCCCATCGCCCAAAAACATGATGGGGTATCCAATCTTGCAAAATATCTCCTGGGAAATCTTTCCAGGCGATCGCACAATAGTCGTAGGTAAATCGGGATCTGGAAAAACATCACTGCTGAGACTACTAAACCGACTAGAGGATCCTAGTAGTGGTAAGATTTACTTAAATAACCAAGAATACCCTGGAATTCCCATAGTAGAACTGCGTCGACAGGTAGTTCTTGTAGCACAAGAACCTAAACTATTGGGGATGACAGTCAGGGAATCCCTAGCATATCCTTTATTGTTAAGAAATATATCTCAGGGAGAAATTGAAGAAAGAATTGGATATTGGAGAGAGCGACTAAAAATTCCTCAAACTTGGATGGGAATGACAGAATTACAGCTTTCCCTGGGTCAGCAGCAATTAGTAGCCCTGGTGCGCGCTCTTGTCACCCGGCCCAAAATTCTGTTGTTAGACCAACCCATTTCCGCTCTAGACCCAGTTGAGACTTCCTGGTTGCTAGAAAGAATCATAGAAGGGATTTCTGACCTTTGCCCAGATGTAAAAACCGCAGTTTTGATGGTCACTTATCAAATTAACATTTTCCAAGAGTTTAGTAATCGTTTATTGCATCTTGAGCAAGGTCAAATTGTTACCAACCTAGCAAGCTCACAAGTGGAATGGGATGCTCTAAAAACTAGTCTCATAACAGCAGCAGAAGAATGGTAAAGCACACCTCAACCCCTCTGAGTAGCCAAAGTAGCACGATTATCAGTAAATCTTTCCCTTGTTAACCTGGTTTGAGCTGGTAAAACAGGTGAAACAGTTGCCTTTAAAATTTCCATGTTAAATCTATACCCCACATTACGAATGGTTTGGATCAAACTAGGTTGGCGCGGATCCAGTTCTACCTTTTTCCGCAATGATAAAACATGAGTATCAATAGTTCGGGGATTATCAATAGCATCTGGCCAAGCACGACGTAGCAACTCAGATCTACTTAAGGGTGACCCACCAGCTTGCGCTAAAACATAAAGTAAACTAAACTCCTGAGGTGTTAAGTCTACAAACTCCCCTTGTAGACGTACCCGGCGTTGAACTAAATCAATTTGTAAACTACCATAATCTAAATGAGCTGGTGCAGTAGGCGTACGTTTACGGCGAATCAAAGATTCTACTCGTGCAAGAAATTCTTGCATACCAAAGGGTTTACTCAAATAGTCATCCGCCCCCGCTTTTAACCCTGCTACAATATCTGCTTCATTATTACGAGCAGATAGCATCAGGATTAAAGGTTGATCCTGACCATGTAACCAGTGGCAAAATTCCACACCGTCACTGTCAGACAAATCAGCATCCAGAATAACCAAAGTTGGCTGATGGGTTAAAAAAACTTCCCTTGCTTGATAGATACTAGCGGCTTGATGTACTTTGTATTCTAGCTGTTGCAAGTGCCAACCCAGCAAAGATCTCAGATGAGGATTCCCCTCAATAATTTCAATACAAACCGATCCCACAGTTGTAAGACCCCTTAGCGTCGATGATTTTCAAATTAACAATCTCAGGCGGAATGTTTTGTAGTTTTTGTTACTTGAGTTGACCTAATCTTTATATTTACTCACCCAAAACCTCACAAAAAATTTAAATCTCCTGGAAATTTGGCAAAATCTTATTTTATTTTAATTTTATCTTATTTTAACTTTTGCAACCAATCCCCACCCTGATATTTGTTAGGTGCAATGCGGGAAATTTTAATCTTAGTTTTGCTTTTGGGAACTGGGAAAAAATGTTTAATCTTGACTATAATTTAGGATATGATCAAGTCGTTAACTGCTGGAGGGTTTATTTAACACTGCGGGGGACCCTTGAATATCCCTTTCAAGCAAGTCTTAAAGAATCCGCCTCTCTTTAGATGGTGGAGTGTCAATTTTGATTGTAAATCATATACAATTCCCATTCTCACTAAATTAAATCAGCGGTTATGCTTCAAGACACACAAACCATCCGCTACTACCAAAGACTTACGGACGCCTTCGTCGAATTATGGAATCGCGGTTACCATCAAGATGATATGCGGATGTACTTGGATGGATATCTAGCAGCTCTGCGACAAAGTAATGCTATTGAACCCTATCTAATTCATCGCTTAGAGGAGGAGGCCATTCGCTACTTACATGATGGGTCTAACTTTGCGGTGGTGCAACCAGAACCTGAGCGTTATCATGGTTATTACTAGCTGTTTTTATTCCTACTGATAACTCAACTACTGTTTTAACCCCCTTTAGCACGACTGAGCTAAGGGGAATTTTAGTGTCAGGTACCTTAACTAAATAGGCGATCGCCTGTCAAGGAGAAAATGCAAGTCCTAGTACTAGTAGGGAGGCACAATTATTTGTAGGATAGGTCGAGTAACGAGACCCGTGGCGTTGGGTTTCATACTTCAACCCAACCTACGTTCATCTTATATTTAATTCCACCCACCTACTTAGAGTAATTAATTTTTGTGATTTAGAGTTTTGTAAAGATATTCAACACTTCTGAATTAAAGGAACATAATATGATTAAAATTCTGGATTCCACGCTAAGAGAAGGTGAGCAGACACCAGGAGTTTATTTTTCTCCGGAAAAAAAGTTAGTAATTGCCCAGTTATTAGATGAAATAGGTGTAGATGTGATTGAGGTGGGTAATCCATCAGTAGATAATGAAATTGCTTTGGCTATTCAACAAATAGTTAAGGAGGGTCTTAAAGCTAAAATTGGTGCTCATTCGCTGTGCAAAATAGATGCTGTCAAAAAAGCTATTGATTGCGGAGTTGACTTTTTGGGGGTGTTTTTCAGTGTTTCGCAAAAGCGATTGAAACAAGACTATAACATTTGTTTATCAGCAGCAATAGAGAAGATTGTAGAAGTAATTGAATATGCAAAAACCCAAAAACCCGATTTATTAATTAGATACACACCGGAGGATACAGTTAGATCATCTATGGAAAATGTTGTTCAAGCAGCTACTGCAGCGATTAAAGCGGGGGCGGACATCGTTAGTATAGCTGATACAACAGGTTATACGACACCTTTTGATCCCAGTCGTAGTATTTATGTGCAGGTAAAAACCTTGAAAGAAGAACTAGCCAATCAAGGTTTATACCCGCAAATAGAAGTACATTGTCATAATGACAAGGGCCTAGCGCTAACCAATGCTTTAGATGCTTATAGAGCGGGGGTAGATATGATTGATACAGCAGTTATGGGATTGGGAGAAAGAGCGGGAATTGTGGACTTGGCAGAATTATTAGTTAACTTAGTTGACATGGGAGAAGCAAAAAAATGGCAACTCCATTTTCTGCGAGATTTATATGATTTTGTTAGTAAATATGCCCACATTGTAATTCCTCCCAATCGACCAATAACTGGTAAAAATGCCTTCACCCATTATGCGGGTGTTCACGTAAAAGCAGTAGTAAAAGATGAGAGTTTGTATCAGAGTTTAGATCCCCAAACTTTAGGAATGAAAAGTGGTATAGCATTGGGAATGCAATCTGGATCTACTGCTGTAGAACAGGCTTTAATTCACATTGGTAGACAAGATTTGGCACAAAATAAAGATTTAGTCAGCAAAATCTTACAAGCAGTCAAGGAAATTGCCAAAAGAGGTGTACCCATAGATATTCAGGAGGATTTACCAAGTATTATTGACCGTTTTCAAATTCAAGGATCTGAAAAGTTCCTGAACATACCCTAAGCAAATAAACAAAAAATTTGGTTTTTAAAAACACCCCACTCAAAAATATGAAAGCAATTTACACCCAGCAAGAAGAAGTCAAAAATCCCCACAGGTGGTTAACAGTTCTAGGTATTGGAATTGGGGTGTTTATTTTTGCCCTAGATGTTTATATTGTCAATTTGGCCTTACCTGTGATGATTCAATCACTCCATACTAACTTTGCCACAATCCAATGGGTGGTTTTAAGTTACTTATTGGCGATCGCAGTTTTTGTGCTTAGTGCTTCCAAACTAGGCGATATGTGGAGCAAAAAAAGGCTTTATATTGCTGGTCTTTCAGTATTTACATTTAGCTCTTTGCTATGTGGAATTGCTCCAAATGTGGAGATTTTAATTTTCTTTCGGGCTTTACAGGGGTTAGGTGCTGCATTTATATCTGGTTTGGGTACAGCTATACTTGTAGAAACATTTCCCCAGACAGAAAGAGGTTTAGTATTAGGAATTAGAGCTGGGATTTTTGGATTAGGAATCATGTTAGGTCCAACTATAGGTGGGGTATTAATTAATTTAGGAGATTGGCCACTGATATTTTTGATTAATGTTCCTATCGGGATTATTGCCTGTTTAATAGTCGCCTATTTAGTACCAGATAACCAAATTAGCTTAGAAGACCAAAGATTTGACCTAGTGGGAACCCTAATTTTGACTGTTACTCTAACCTGTTTAACATTAGGCATTAGTATATTACAAACTCAAGGTTTAAATTCTTCATTAGGAGTGATTTTACTATTTATCTCCGTAATTTCTTTAGCTATTTTCTTGGTAGTGGAATCCAAAATATCACAACCGATGCTAGATTTGAAAATTTTCCAGTCTCTGGAATTTAGCCTAGGTTTAGTGTTAAGATTTTGGGGTAATTTCGTTATGGCGGGATCTATTTTCATGTTGCCGTTTTTTCTCGAATTAGTGAAAAAATACCCAACACAGAAAACAGGGTTACTCTTAGCAGTACCACCAATCATTATCGCGATCACTGCTCCCCTATCTGGAATTTTATCCGATAAGTTCGGTTCTCGAAATATTAGTATAATCGGGTTACTATTAATGGCAATTGGCTGTTTATCAGTCAGTGGATTTAACACGGACTTGACGGTTTGTGGTTACATTGTAGCTATTATCCCCTACGGTTTAGGAGTGGGGATGTTTCAATCTCCCAATAACAGCACCATTATGGGTGCAGCACCCTCACATAGCTTGGGTATTGCTTCTGGTTTGTTATCCTTATCCAGGATTTTAGGACAAACGGTAGGAGTTCCCCTGGTGGGAGCCATATTCTCTTTTACGACTATTACCAGTGCTGATCTTAGTTTTAGTATAGATGTGACGAATGCACCAGTTGAAGCTCTAGTTTTTGGCACACAAATTACCTTTAGAGCTGTAGCTGGTCTGTTATTGATATCTACAATGTTGGTAATTTGTTTTTGGTGGCTCAATAAAAACTTTGCCAACGGGTTCCCCCTTAGATTAAAAAGGGGGATTAAAGAGGATATTTAAGAAGCTAATGCTACTTCAACTTTTTGCTGTAATTCACCTTTTTGATATAGTTCAATCAAAATATCAGACCCACCAACAAATTCCCCATTAATGTAAACCTGGGGAATTGTGGGCCAGTTTGAATATTCCTTAATACCTTGACGAACGTTATAGTCAGAAAGAACATCAAAGGTCTCAAAGGGGACTCCTAAAGTGTTGAGAATTTGTACAACATTATTAGAGAAACCACATTGAGGCATTAATTTAGTTCCTTTCATGAAAACCATTATTTTGTTTTCTTTGACTAATTTATCAATTGTTGCTGTAATTTCTGTTGGGTTTTCTACTGTCATGGTTTTAATTCCTTGTTGTGTTAATTGTCAATAGTCTAGGGAGCAGATGTTTTCAAAGCCAAAGCGTGAATCGCCTCGGTTGACATAGCTTGTTTTAAAGCATCATAAACTATCCGATGTTGTTGTACAAGTCCTTTACCCGCAAACTGGGATGAAACCACTGTTACTTGATAGTGGTCTCCACCACCGGTTAGGTCTTGCACTTGCACTTGTGCATCCGGTAGTTCTCCTTTAATCATTTGTTCAACCTGTTGGGGAGTTATCATTGTTATTCCTGAAAAAACATCCTTCTTTAAATTATTATCAGTTATTCCAGAATCTGCTACTTTCCTGGATTGTCCGTCTTTCCAGGATAAGGTGTGTCGACAAAACCTAGTTCCCACAGTTGTTGATAAGCCTTTTTGCCTAGTTCCCAGGTAGGGTTTTGACTCTTAATGACTTGAATTAAAAGAGGTATGGCCAAATCAGGTTGGTTTAATGAACGATGTACCAATGCTAACTGATAAGTTGCTTCATCTCGTTTTTGGGCTGTTTCTAGGGCCTTTTTGCGGTGGGAATCAGAGATGCTAAAGTCAATCCCGGAAAAACTGGCATTTAAATCTTGGTAAAAAGTAGATAGCTGATTATATATTTGACGAGCTTCCTGGAGTTTTTTCACCGCTAGGGTATAGTTTTTGCCAGACACCGCTTCCTGTCCCTCCTTCATCAGGCGATCGCCTCCTGTAATACTTAGTAGACTGGTATTTTCACTCTTGCTTGGGGTTGGACTGGGTTGCTTATCATTAGGTTTAGTCTGTACTGGTTTATTTTGTGACTGGACTACCTGAGATTGAGCGGGTAAGGACAGACCACAAAATATTATGGGCAATAAGTAAATAGTTTTTAGATTCATATATACTAGAGTGACCACCACACTAAGTTAAGCATAGTTTCCAGTATCTTTATCAAAAATATTTAATGATCAAGAATATGATCAACAACCAACCAGTAGTTTTACAACGTGGAGGAGAAGAGTTAATTCTCATAAAATCCACGGAACGTTTTACCCTTCGTTTCCATGCTGACCTAAGCAAAGAGGAATTATCCAGGATCTCCTGGGGAAAATGGCAGCGTACTATTCCCAGAGCGAAGTTGGAATTGTTCACTGTTGCACCGAATCAGATAGAATTGGCTATGTCCCAAGCTAGATCTGATCAAAGAGTGGTTTTTGCCAGTCATGTTTATCAATTACAGGATAACCCTAGCAGCTATGTCTATTTAAGTGATCAGATAACAATTCAATTTGCCGCTTGGGTAGATACTAATAAGATTACTATTATAACCTCTTCACTTAATCTAACTGAAGAAAAACCCATAGCTGATTTACCCAATACCTTTATATTTTTAGTCAGCAAAGAGTCCCCACATAATCCTCTCAAAATTGCCAACCAACTACAAACCTTACCAGAAGTCTTAGCAGCTGAACCAAACGTTTTTATTCAACAAGAAACCCATTACAGACCCAGCGATTCCCTCTATCCTCAACAGTGGTATCTCAATCACAATGGTGGAAATCAACTGGCGATCAGTTCACACATTTGTGTAGAGCAAGCTTGGGATATAACTCGTGGGATACGTTCAGTGGTAGTCGCAGTTGTGGATGACTCCTTTGATTTGAACCACCCAGATTTACAAGGAGTGGGTAAAATTGTTGCTCCCAGAGATTTGAAAGAAAAAGACTTTTTACCCCTACCAGGAGAGCAAGAAACTAGTCATGGTACTGCTTGTGCTGGACTAGCAGTTGCTGAAGAAAATGGACAGGGTATTGTTGGTGTGGCCCCCGGTTGTGCCCTCATGCCAATTCGTACAACTGGATATTTGGATGATGAATCAATTGAGGACATATTCAACTGGGCATTAAAATACAATGCCAGTGTTATCTCCTGTAGCTGGGGAGCATCTGCGGTTTATTTTCCCTTATCTTTACGCCAAAAAGCAGCAATTACCCGTGCTGCAACCCAGGGACGGAATGGAAAAGGATGTGTAATTCTTTTTGCAGCAGGTAATGCTAACCGTCCCATTAGTGGTACAATAGACGAGAAGAATTGGCCTAAGGATCTGTTAAAAGGCAAAACCAAGTGGTTAAGTGGTTTTGCTATTCATCCCGATGTAATTGCCGTTTCTGCATCTACAAGTTTAAATAAAAAAGCCGCCTACAGCAATTGGGGAGAGAATATTTCTGTTTGCGCTCCTAGTAATAATGCTCCTCCGGGAATGTGGTTTCAAGAAAGTGGTTTTGTTTACACCCAACCGACTATTTCAACAACTATAGATGGCCTGGGAATGTTGACAACAGATCAAATAGGGAAAGCGGGTTACAATCCTGGAAACTTCACTAATAATTTTGGTGGAACTTCCAGTGCTACCCCTGTGGTTGCTGGAGTAGCAGCATTAATGTTATCAGCCAATCCGGATTTAACCGCTCAACAAGTCAACCGTATTTTACAAGAAACCACTGATAAAATTGTTGATCCACAACCAGATCCCCAATTGGGTTTGCAGGGAGGTACTTATAATAGCAATGGTCATTGCTTGTGGTTTGGTTATGGTAAGGTGAATGCAGCTAAAGCAGTAAGAGCAGCCCAAAAATTAAGAGGGAATGGATTGGTTGCCAATAATGCCAATAAATTGATCAGGGGGGAAAATAAAACTCAGGTTACTATTCCCGATGGGCAAAAACAAGGAGTGAGAACTACAATTGTGGTTCCTCAAAATATTATTATTAATGATATTAGAATTGCCGTGAATATTAGCCATGATTTTTTGGGAGATCTAGAAATTTATTTGATTTCCCCCAACAGTCAATCTTTGTTATTGCAAAGTCGCACTCTAGGAAGACAAACCCGTTTAGAAAAAACCTATACACTTAGTTCCCAACCGGTTCTCAAACAGCTGCTAAATTCATCAGCTAAGGGAAATTGGCAGTTACATGTTGTTGACTGTTCTCCCCAGGATATGGGTAAACTCAATGGTTGGGAATTACTGATTGCTTATGGGGATTAGGAGTTGGTTAAACAATTAGCTCTTAAAGAGAAATCTGGTTGGGAATCAGCAACTTCTTGTAATTTACTTCTTAAATCCCTAGTTAAATACTTAGCATTCTGTTTTAAACAACCATGTATATAATCCGTAACTTTAACTGGTTCACCAATACGAATTTTGACTTTTGTTCCCCAACTAGGGTAGGGTCGATCGTAATTAATAGCAACAGGTATAATCTTGATGTCTAAATTAGGGTCTAGAGATTGAGCATTTATAGACAAACGAGCTATACCGGATTTTAAGGGATGAATCTTACCATCTCGAAAAATTCCACCCTCGGGATAAATAACTAACATTTCTCCCCCTAACATTAAATCTACAGCATGACGTAGAGATCTAATCCCAGGACGTTGAAGATTGACAGCAAAACCCCCCATACTGAGAATAAACCAACCTTGTATCCCTCGACATTCACTACTCATCACCATAAATCTCAGATCCCGTCCGGTAATATAACGCCCCGCAGCATAAGCTAAAAGCAGGGGATCCCAGCGAGAACGGTGTGTAGGTGCTAGAATTACTGGACCTTTGATGGGAATATGTTGTTGACCCGCAACATCAATACGACCAAAAAACGAGGGTATAACCAAATTATATCCTAACCAATAGGCCAAGGGAGTTAACCAGGGAGAAATCCATGACCTAGTGTGGGAAAAGGGAGGATCTAAGCAAATATTTGGAGACTGACCCGCGAAACTGGTAGAAGCAGAGTGAGATTCCTTCATGGTGGTTAGTAGTTAGCGGATGTGACGCAAACTGGATTGTTTCTACCGTAAATTTTCTTGGGTAATTTTTGTTTTAGTATCTGGACAGTTTTACCTTGTGTCTATGATTCATAAGCAGATTTTTGATTTTTTTGGTATCTTTGACCCACAAACCAAGACTGTAATTTTTCACGGGAAGCTGATTCCAGCATACCTCCAATAACTTGTAAACGGTGATTGGATGCAGGACTACCAGGGATGTTAATAACAGTACGAATGGCACCAGTTTTAGGATCGTCCACTGCGTAGACTAAAGTCTGTAACCGTGCGTGAATTATAGCACCAGCGCACATAGGACATGGCTCCAGGGTGACATAAAGTGTACATTGATCTAAGTGCCAATTTTGTAAGGTTCTTGCTGCTGAACGAATGGCAATAATTTCTGCATGGGCGGTAGGATCTTGATCTCGTTGTTTGCGGTTTTCCCCCTGACCAATTAAATTACCCTGGGGATTCACAATTACACACCCCACAGGTACTTCTCCCGCATCACCCGCAATCTGTGCTAGTTTAAGAGCTTCACTCATCCATCCCTGATGATACTTGATCAGTGATAGGTAGTCGGATTCGATATTTTTGCTTTCCACTTCTTATCCTTGTTTAGTTGACAAAATTCTACCTTTGTGCATGGGAAAATAGACCCCTGTCTTCTCCTGGTTGTAAAACTTAACAAACTGATTATCCAAAGTATTTCTCATTGAAGTACCGGACTTTGGTAGACTTATAGACTGAAATAGCCATAGCAAAAGTCGCTAAAGATCAGCAATTAAGAGGGTAGACCTGTGGAAAATACAATTGGTTTAGAAATTATTGAGGTTGTCGAACAAGCTGCGATCGCCTCTGCAAAGTGGATGGGTAAGGGTGAAAAGAACACTGCTGACCAGGTAGCAGTAGAAGCTATGCGCGAACGGATGAATAAAATCTATATGCGCGGTCGCATTGTAATTGGTGAAGGGGAACGTGATGACGCGCCCATGCTTTACATCGGTGAAGAAGTGGGAATTTGTGCTAACCCAGACAATGCTATCTCCTGTAGTCCTGATGAGTTAATGGAAATTGATATTGCTGTTGACCCTTGTGAAGGTACTAATCTGGTAGCTTATGGACAACCAGGTTCCATGGCAGTTTTAGCAATTTCTGAACGAGGTGGTCTTTTTGCTGCTCCTGACTTCTATATGAAGAAGTTGGCCGCACCCCCAGCAGCTAAGGGTAAGGTTGATATCAACAAGTCAGCTACTGAAAACCTCAAAATTCTGTCGGAATGCTTAGGCCGATCTATTGAGGAACTGGTGGTCGTTGTTATGAAGCGCGAGCGCCACAATGATTTAATTAAGGAGATCCGTGAAGCTGGTGCAAGAGTTCAATTGATCTCTGATGGTGATGTGGGTGCAGCTTTGTCTTGCGGTTTTGCTGGTACTAATATCCACGCTCTCATGGGTATTGGTGCAGCTCCTGAAGGTGTAATTTCTGCTGCTGCTATGCGCGCCCTAGGTGGTCACTTCCAAGGTCAGTTAATTTACGACCCCGCAGTGGTTAAAACTGGTTTGATTGGCGAAAGCAAGGAGTCTAATTTAGAACGACTTTCTTCTATGGGTATTAATGAACCAGATAAAGTTTATGATGCTCATGAATTGGCATCTGGTCAAACCGTCTTGTTTGCAGGTTGTGGTATTACTAGTGGTAATTTGATGCAAGGTGTGCGGTTCTTCCAGGGTGGTGCAAGAACTCAAAGTTTGGTCATCTCTACCCAGTCTAAGACTGCTCGCTTTGTAGATACTATTCACATGTTTGAACAACCTAAAGTTGTGCAACTGCACTAATTTTTGTTAACTAACTGGTAAAGGGTGATTGGCAAATGGTATACCATTACCTGTTACCCTTTGCCATGATAACTACGAAAAACAGCAAGAGCGTTATTCCAGTCATAAGAAATTAAAGATGAATATTGCAGTAGTGGGGTTAAGTCACAAAACAGCCCCAGTTGAAGTAAGAGAAAAATTAAGTATTCCTGAACCCCAAACCGAAAGTGCGATCGCTCACTTGCTCAACTATCCTCACATTGATGAGGTGGCTATCCTCAGTACCTGTAACCGGTTGGAAATTTATGTTGTCAGCAGCGATATCCCCCAGGGAATTCGGGAAGTGACACAGTTTCTCGCTGAGCATAGCAAACTACCTGTAGGTTCTTTACGTCAACATCTGTTTACTCTTATCCATACCGATGCTGTGACTCATATCTTGCGAGTTGCTGCTGGTTTGGATAGTCTAGTTCTTGGAGAAGGACAAATTCTGGCTCAGGTGAAAAATACTCACAAACTGGGACAGCAATACAATGGTGTAAAAACAATTTTAAATCGTTTATTTAAACAAGCTTTAACTGCTGGTAAAAGAGTTCGTTCTGAAACGAGCATTGGCACTGGAGCGGTCTCTATTAGTTCAGCAGCTGTAGAGTTGGCACAAATTAAGGTAGAAAATTTAGAACTATACCGGGTACTAATTGTGGGTGCGGGAAAAATGTCTCGTCTACTGGTACAACATTTGATTTCTAAGGGCGCATCCCATATTAGTATTGTTAATCGCTCCCAAGAACGAGCAGCAGAACTGGCTAAACAGTTCCCAGAGGTGACTATTCACATTCATCTCCTCCCAGAAATGATGTCTGTTATTTCTCATAGTGATTTAGTCTTTACTAGCACTTCCTCCACAGAACCAATTATCAACCGCTCTAAATTAGAAATGGTTTTAGACCCTAACCATTCTCTCATGTTGTTTGATATCTCCGTACCTCGCAATGTGGACTCGGATGTAAATTGTTTAAATAATGTCCAGGTTTTTAATGTGGATGACTTAAAAGCAGTGGTAGCTCAAAACTACGAAAGTCGTCGCAAAATGGCCCAAGAAGCTGAAAAAATCTTGGACGAAGAGGTGGAGTCTTTTGATATCTGGTGGCGCAGTTTGGAAACTGTCTCTACTATCAGTTCTTTGAGAAATAAAATCGAACACATCCGCGAACAAGAATTACAAAAGGCTCTTTCCCGATTGGGTTCGGAATTTGGCGAAAAACATCAGGAAGTAATTGAAGCCCTGACTAGGGGAATAGTTAATAAAATATTACATGACCCTATGGTACAATTACGATCACAACAGGACATAGAAGCCCGACGTAACTGTATGCGAACTTTACAAATGTTATTTAATTTGGATACGGAGGAGCAATTCAGCTAGTAAAACTCGAAGTATCTGGGAGTTTCTTACAATCTAAGATCCTGTAACTCCCTGGTCTGCTCTTCTAATCTAACCTGCAAGCGATCGCACACTAAATCGCACAGTTGAAACAATATGGGATCCACAATCTCATAAGTAGTTATGCAAAATTAA
>NZ_LMVE01000062.1:0-3013 GCF_001432185.1 Cylindrospermopsis sp. CR12
TCAGATAAAACAGCTTTTTTTTGTCCATTTCATCTTGAGTATTCCCGGGAGATAAAATTTCAAAAACCACCTGGGGAGGAATATTATCTTCTTCCCACTGTCGATAAGACCCCCGGTGACCCTTGGGTCTCCCAAACACCACCATGGTGTCAGGGGCTAGTTTAATTTTGTTACTACCCTCCACTGGATACCAAAATAAGTCCCCAGCCACAAACACATCCGCATTAGACTTAAATAGTATTTCTAAATTTTCCTTAATTTTGACAATCCATGTAAATTGTCTAGTGTTATCCGCCATAGGTTTATTATCACTTTCTGGGTAGACAATTTTAGGCGTCTCCACACCCTGATTAGTGTTAGATTTTATCACCCCCAGTTGAGTTTTTGATGGAATTTGCCTCACCATGTCTATACCTCCCACTTTGGTACTGACTTAATC
Source organism: Cylindrospermopsis sp. CR12 (assembly GCF_001432185.1). Taxonomy (NCBI): domain Bacteria; kingdom Bacillati; phylum Cyanobacteriota; class Cyanophyceae; order Nostocales; family Aphanizomenonaceae; genus Cylindrospermopsis; species Cylindrospermopsis sp. CR12. Next base: position 440 of record NZ_LMVE01000062.1, read on the forward strand.
GGTTTAATTTAATATAACATAGTTTGTTTAGGGATGTTGAGTTATTGAACTCAACTTACAATATCACAAAACTAGTCGGTTTTAAACCTACTTTCGCTTTGAGACCCAAAATTGATTCCCGGTCTCCCCAACAGACAGTCTCCAGGTATGGATTAATTTAAACAATAACGGGTAGTTGGCGATCTCCCGTAGGGAGTGCTGCGCAATCTCCCGTAGGGAGTGCTGGGCGATCTCCCGCAGGGAGTGCTGCGCAATCGCCTTATTAGTAACTTACAGTTTAGCTATATTACCTTCAAGAACATTTTGAATAGGAGTAGGAACATTAGAGAGAAAATCATATTCAGTGAGTTTCTCAATTTGGTCAACAGTTGTCAAAAACTTTTTCCAGTCATCCTCTAATTCTTGATCGTTGGGAATATTAACAGCAATCACCGGGGTGCGAGAAGTAATATCTGAAATCTGAGAGGGAAGATCCAAGATAACAATGATTTTCCAGGTATATTTAGGGATATTAACTAGATTGTTGATTTTCCCCTTGCTTCCCCAAGTACCAGCAATAATATACAGGGTTTTCCCTTGCTCTACTAATTCTCTACTGTAATCTTCTAGATTCCCCCAGGTATTTCTATTATTATCTGGTGTTTGTGGAATGATATTCGTCATCAAGAAGGTGGAGGAATTGTCTTTAATGCTTTTTGTTCTATCCGCAGATGGAACTAAATGTCCTCTATCATATCCAGAACCCTTATATTATTGGAGAAGTTTTCTGCTAATAATGAAACGCCATTACCCAGGGTGATGATTAGGTGGGGATTGACCGATAGCAAGGGGAATCCTTTGGAGGATGAGGAACGCACTTGGCCTAGTTGGTTCAACATTGACGAGTTGAAGGGGGTGACCTAGGGGTGGTTTTTCGGGATGATTTACCAAAAATTTTTCAATGTTTTCAGATATTTTCATCCCATAAATATGTAACTCAGAGAATGTGATTACCGGATGGCACCACTGAGGCTAGCACCTTCGAGGTTAGCACCTTGGAGGTTAGCACCTTGGAGGTTAGCATCAGAGAGGTTAGCATCAGAGAGGTTAGCATCAATGAGGAAAGCATCTTCGAGGTCAGCATATTTGAGGTTAGTACCTTCGAGGTTAGCACCTTGGAGGTTAGCATCAGAGAGGTTAGCATCAATGAGGAAAGCATCTTTGAGGTTAGCACCAGAGAGGTTAGCACCTTGGAGGTTAGCATTAATGAGGATAGCATCTTCGAGGTTAGCACTAGAGAGGTCACATCCTAGACACATATCAGTTTTTAAAAGTCTGTCCAAATCAAACTCGCTATAAGCATAACTAGGACTAGTGCCAAGGCTAAAAGAGGAAACAAGAAACAAAATCAGTATCAGCGCTAATGTGAGAAATTTTTTCATTGTCTTAAATCCGTAACCAAATTATCGAGGTAAATTATACATGACTTTTCTTATCCACAAAAGAGCAACTAAGTAGGGATGCATAATTAAATTTGTAGGATGGGTCGAGTAACGAGAACAGTGGTGTTGGGTTTCATAGTTCAATTCAACCTACGTTAAAGATAATGGTTCTACTGCTTATGTTCATATTACTGGTAAAGGTAACAAACAACGCACTTTAATTATTCCTCCTTTACTATGGGCATCTTTAAAGTCGCATAAAACTACTAATTGGTGCTGTGTTATGTAAGCAATCAACAATTAATTCACAAACATCATTAAGTGTTGATATTTCATTCTTTTTCATATCCCTAATTCCTCAAGCATTTTCTAACGATTCCTCTTTCAAATAACGTTCCAGTGCATCCGTCACCAAGTTATTAAGATTTACCCCCCGTTGTTGAGCAAATAACGCCGCTTGACGATGAAGTTGGCTACCTACACGCACATTAAAACTGCCCTTAAATGGCTCCTCAGGCTCAATACCTTTTTCTTCACAAAGAGCCAAATAATCATCAATTGCTTCCTCAAAACTAGCCCTGAGACTAGCCACATCTTCCCCTTCAAAACTAATTAAACTGCGGATATATTCCACCTGTCCGTAGAAGATTTTATCATCATCACTATAGTGAATAGACCCGAAATAATCCTTGTATTGCATCATGTTATTCATAGCAATTCTTCCTCTTGGAGAATCTCGATAATCTGTTCAATCTGATATCGTTTGAGAATATTTTGAGGATGAGGTTTGTGTAACGTAATAATCACTCCCGCATCATTGAGAAAACGCCGCCGAGAACCTCCCGTTTTACCTGTGCTGACTTCCTCAAACCCAAACCCCGAAAGCAAGCTGAGTAACTCCTCCCAGGTGAAATCCTTGGGAATGCTAAGAAACCGCTTAATTAATTTCTCCCTGCGGGTCATGAGAACTCCCGACTGCTTACTTCCATTATCTGTCCTCAACGATTTTTTGCAACTAAAATTAAAATTAGTTACATTATCACATTAAACCGATTACCGATTTTAAATACCCAACTCCTCAATTGACAAATTCTTTCTGCAACCCCTGAAAACCCAAATCTCCCTCTATTACGGCGTTGCATATTTGCGGGAT
>NZ_LMVE01000063.1:0-8974 GCF_001432185.1 Cylindrospermopsis sp. CR12
TATTATAACTACCTCTAAAGTTATGTGTTATGCTGCTAAAAGTCTTCACTTTTTACCTGGATTTATGCAGATTCACACACCAGACTGGGTCAAGCACGCCATTTTTTATCAGATCTTCCCTGACAGATTTGCTAAGGGTAATCAATTTAAACCTAGCTTATTAAGTAATCCTCAATGGGAAGATTGGGATGCTTCCCCCACTTTACAAGGTTATAAGGGTGGAGACTTGTGGGGTGTTTTAGAAAAATTAGACCATATAGAAAACTTGGGAGTTAATGCTATTTACTTTACTCCTATTTTTCAGTCTGGGAGCAATCATCGTTATCATACCCACGACTACTATCAAGTGGATCCGTTATTAGGGGGAAATGGAGCTTTTAGAGAGTTGTTAAACGAGGCGCACAAACGCAATATAAAGATTGTGTTAGATGGGGTTTTTAATCATGCAAGTCGAGGGATTTTCTTCTTCCATGATATATTAGAAAATGGTCCAAATTCTCCCTGGGTAGACTGGTTTAAAATTCAGGACTGGCCACTTGCACCCTATACCAACGACGCACCAGCAAATTATGAAAGTTGGGCAGATATTCGTTCTTTACCAGTATTTAATCATGATCATCCAGATGTGCGGGAATATATTATGCAAATTGCCGAATATTGGATAAAATTTGGCATTGATGGATGGCGTTTAGATGTACCTGATGAAATTAAAACTCCTGGTTTTTGGCAGGAATTTCGAGAACGGGTGAAAGCAATTAATCCGGATGCTTATATTGTGGGAGAGGTGTGGGGTGATTCTCGTCAGTGGTTAGATGGCACCCAATTTGATGGAGTTATGAATTACTTATTTACAGGTCCTACTATTGCTTTTACTGTAGGAAATCGGATAGAATTGGAAATGATAGAAGGACGTGCTTATGAAGCTTTTCCACCTTTATCTGCAGCTGAGTATGCTGAGAAAATGCGGGAGTTATTAAACCTGTACCCGTGGGAAATTCAACTAACCCAACTAAATTTACTGGCAAGTCATGATACAGCCAGATTAATTTCTATTGCTGGTGGTGATATTACATCGGTTGAATTGGCAACCCTATTACTATTGACATTTCCTGGATCGCCCAGTATATATTATGGAGACGAAGTTGGCTTACCTGGTGGGTTGGACCCCGATTGTCGTCGAGGGTTTCCTATAATTGATAAATGGAACTTAGAAATCCTGAAAACTCATAAACAGTTAATTTCTTTGCGTCATCAATATGCTGCTTTAAGGATAGGAGATTATCAAGTTATTTATGCGGATACCACATTATATGTGTTTGTCAGGAGTTGGGAAGATCAGCAGTTAATGATTGCCATTAATATAGGAGAGGATGGAGTTAGAGCTAGTCTGGATAGCTATAAACCAGCCAAGTTGTTGTATGGTAATGGAGAAGTATTATGGAGTGGAGAGAAGATTGAGATCAATATTCCTGCACGCAGCGGGGCGATTTTTGGTTAGAGATAGGGGACTTCCATAAAGGAAGTTCTCTATTTATTAGTGATCGGTTAATGCACCACGAGTTACACCTAGTTGATTTTGCAATTTTAAGGTTTTCCAAACTTGTGAACCGGTGATTTCTCCTTGGATAAGTTGTTGGTAATAATTGATGGTTTGGGTAACCTGTTGTGGTGTTTCATCAAGAAATTCGATTCTAAAATTCTTCAACCCCACACTAATTAGTTTGTGTACATATTCTGCTCCAGTTTGTGCAGCACTGTTATATATAGTATTTCTACATCCTGTATCTGCTTTTACTATATGCTCGCTACCTACTCTATCTCGAATTTTTAATTCCTGTTTTTCACAAGGACGACCACAATTGGTGTAATCTGTTCCCTGGGAGAGAAAGGCACAAAATACACAGTGTTCTATATGGAACATGGGGATGTGTTGATGTATGGTCACCTCTAAAAATTGCGGTGTGTAAGTGGTGATTAAATCTATGAGTTGATTAATATTCAAGTCATAGGAAGCAGTTAGACGTTGTAGGTTAAATTGTTTTTGAAAATAGTCCGCACTCAAAGGGTTAGCGATATTTAAAGAAAAATCACCAATACACTGGGCGTCAGCGAAATATTCCAGGTGATCATAATTTCTAACTAGGTAACCATCTGCTTGGCATTCTTTTAGCTGTTTCAAAATCCAATTTTCTCCCGGTTTAGTAATACGAGGAGGTGCAATATATAGGTTCACAGATTTCTCGGTATCTCGACAGAGTTTTACTGCGGCTTGATATTTATGAGGATCTTCAAATTCACAATATATTGTTTCAATATTTGTATCTAACACAGTCAAGAGTTGTTTCATGCTCCTGACTAGTATTATCAAAGAAACGCCTGCATCGGTTACACTCTTATCATCTCTGACAATCTTGAGCAGATCTTGCCATTGATGATCATGATTTATCTGCCAAACTTGGGGTTTACTTCTAAGAATTTGCAATCTTGTGACCAGTTCTCGACGCATTCTATTCAACTCACTCACAGGTAAAATCACATTACCCATAATTTTGTTTTCTAAAGTTCCTAAATGAAATGGTGTATTCCCCAAACGTCCAAATTGTTCTTGCAATTTTTCTGCAGTTAAGGGTTTAGTATGAGCCTCAACTAGCAGTATTTCTGATTCTATTTTGACGATATTACCAATTTCATCCCGAACTATAGCTATTAATTTTTCTCCTGTTTCCCCAAATAATTCTAGATGAATTGGTTTGGTAAAATGGGGATTTTCTCCTGTGTAGGTTTGACGAATTGCTTTATCTAATTCTGGATCACTGGTTTTCCAAATCTTATCACCTATATGAATTTTCCTGGGATTGATAGCATCCCTACCAAAAGTTAAAACTACTTCTTTTCCTTTTTGTGTGACTGTGTACACCCTCCCTCCCTCTTCTGGTAATTCTGGATGTCCACAGTCAAATACTACCCCGTCACCAGCTTTAATAGGTGCGACTATTTTTAAAGTTATTTGTTCATTTTTAATTCGCGTTACCTCTCCCACATAAACCCCGCGTTTTTTGCCAAAATTTGCATGTACCAATTCTTGATTATTAATACCTCTCAACCATCCCGTATAAAGTCCACGGGAAAAGGCCATCTCTAGGGGATACTTGTAATCTTGTTTATATGTAATGTTGTGAGATGTGGCGCTTATCTGACTATTGCCTGGTTTGGCAATTTTGTCCAATGCTTGTCGATAAACTTGAGTAACGTTAGCAACGTATTCTGGTGTTTTTAATCTACCTTCAATTTTTAAAGATGTTACTCCACAGTTTACTAGTTCCGGTAATACCTCTATTCCAGAAAGATCCTGGGGACTAAGTAAATATTTGCGATTACCTAGGTCAACAATTTTTTCGTCTGCTATTAAATCATAAGGCATTCTACAAGCTTGAGCACATTCCCCTCTGTTCGCAGAGCGTCCTCCTAACGCTTCACTGGTTAAACATTGTCCAGAATAAGCAACACACAATGCACCATGTACAAATATTTCTAAAGGTAAGGGGATGTTTTTGTCTAATATTTGTTGTTGAATTTTATTAATCTCCTTAATTGAACACTCTCGTGCTAAAACAACTAATTGACATCCCAGAGATTTAGCAAAATTCACCCCAGCAGCACTGGTAATAGTCATTTGGGTTGACCCATGAATAGGAAAATCACTAGAAAGATGACGAATCAGACGACAAATACCCACATCCTGAACAATCACAGCATCTACACCAGCGGTAATCATGGTTTTGAGGTATTGCTCCACTTCCTGGAGTTCTGAAGTGAAAATTAAGGTGTTTAAGGTGACGTATCCCTTCACTCCCCGTAAGTGTAAAAATTCTATTAATTCCGGTAGGTCACTAATAGTAAAGTTGTGCGATCGCATTCTTGCGTTAAATTTGTCTAAACCAAAATAAATTGCATCCGCACCATTTTCTACTGCTGCTTTTGCGCATTCCCAGTCACCCGCAGGTGCTAGGAGTTCGGGGAGTTTGATGTTTTTGATGTTATGGTTTTTCATTAAGGGATTTTGATTAGAGGATTGCTGACAAAAATCTATCATACCCAAGATTCCTTCAGTGAATTCCCAATTTTCAATATTCAGTCATTTTTTTTAAAAAACAGTGTAAATACTGTACATAAAATCCCCGTCAAGAGATAACAATCTATATTAGATACGTTAGATATATTAAGTTTATCCAATTAAGCCAATTACTCAAAAGTAATTGGGTTAGGGAGGGGGACTCATGGTTATGACTAAAAAGTGTTATTCTTACCGGATCATCACCAAAAAATATGCCAAGGTGGTTGTTCAGTTTTTGCGTATTTTACGAAGAACTACAAAAAACCTAATAAGATTGTTTTTAAAAATTATTTTGAAATCTCAAAGGAGACGAAACTTAAAAAATCAAGGCTTTGTGTTGCCCACAACAACCATGGTTATCCTGGTGGTAATGTTACTAACAATGGCAATTGTATTTCGCTCCTTTGAAAGAGCTAAACATGCCCATAATACCAAGATTAATCAAACGGTAATCAATGCAGCGACTCCTGCAATAGATAGGGGAAAAGCCAAGATTAACCAAATGTTGGCAGATCCTAGAATTACCCAATTTTTACCTTCAGATCAAGACTTATATAATAACCTAATTAATTACCTAGACGAATATACCTTTGGTGATGAGACTAATCTGACCCTCAACTTGCAAAACTACGAACCCTTAAAAACCGCTTGGAAATTTCCCGTAGACACTAATAACAATGGTAAATTTGACAGCTATACCCTTTATGGTATTTATTTTAAAAATCCTCCTCAAAGCAATCAGCAATACGTGCGAGCTAGAAACACTTTAGAAGCTAGATCTTTACCTATCAACCCAATCGATTTTAATTCTCGATGTCAGGATTTTACTTCAATAAGTAAAAACTTGGAAAAATTAGTAGATACAAATGGGTGGTTAATAATTGGTGGACAAATGAGAAAAGCCTTTTTTGTTTACACTGCTACAGTTCCCATTACTAGCCAGATGACCATACCCACACAAAATCAAATTAACTATGAAATATCCCCAGAAAATAAAGCATTTTATGCTTTAGAATATAAGCAAGAGAGAATTCAAATTCCATCTAGCAACAACGCCATTGTTTATGAAGATGACTTACAAATTACTGGCAATGAAGACTTCAGAATTAATGGCAGAATTTTTACCAATAGTAACTTGTTAACTGGTTCAGCTTCCCGATCAATTAGACTCTATCAAATTAGCAGTCAGAGTTCTTGCTTTTACGAACCGGAAAACTCTAAAATTATTGTAGGTGGGAATTTAGCAGCAGGTGGATTTACAGATAATAAAGATCTATCCACAGCAACCACAGTGGATTTATTTAAGGATAAGGGCGTAAATCCACAAACAATAGCAGGATACAACCCCAGAATTACAGACCATAAATCGGTTACCAACTCACCACAGAATATAGCCTATAATAGTTTAGCTTATATGAAAAGAATCAATAAGTTAGTTGATAGGCAAATGGCAAATTATTTGACCACCGATCCTCAAGAAGTAAAACAGGGAATTATCAAAAAACAAAAGCAATTAGGAACAGCATATACAACTGATCAATATGACCAAATTCGCCGTAAAGAATTGGAACTCTATTTTCAAAAACGTACCCGCCGCGTACCCTTTCAAGAAGTACCCTTTGGTAGTGAACAGAGTGATGTAAATAAGATCGATAATCCCTTACAAGGTACTGGTGATACCCTACGTCCCATAGATCAATGGATTTATCCATTTGCCACCGATGGAATCACGGGAACTGGTCATAGTCAATTATCATTAAACATCAGCGGTAATTTACTCAAACCCAGTGCAACAGAACCTATGGAGCAACTGCAAAAACAACTAGGGGGAGTAGAGCAGTATTTAGGAGACCGGGTTATAGTTGGTCACAATCTACCCCAAATGTGGTGGAATTATCCACAAAATCGCTTTTTTACCACCGATATTAACCACACTCAAAACCTCAAAAATATTAATTGGGATCTAGGTAATGAACCAAGAACCCGTTATACCACCCTGCATAATTTAGCTGATTTAGCTGCAATAGAAAGGGATGGAGATTGGGAATATGCAGCAGCACAAGTACCTGAAAATCCACAACAGGAAAATTTCATTGGTGGTTTGCGCGTGGTGACTGGTTCTGGAATATATTTACCCAGAAATCATACTGCTTCTAGCACTAACTTTGTAGATGTTTCAACAAAAATTTGGTCCGATATCTTACCCATACCACAAACATCTACAGAATATGTAAACACCACCATTAACCCCTACTGGATGTATGATTCATCCCTGGGGTTTACTTTGCCCAAACTACCTGAAACGGATATTACAACCCCCTATTTAAAAATGCGAGCTACGGTGGTTTACCACTATAAATCTAGCAATTATCATCAGAACAATCCCACCCCCATAGCTTGTATTAGTAGTTTTTATCTTCCTACAAACAGCAACACAGCGACAAATATGATCACATTACCTAATGCGGTAGGAATAGAAAAATCTATGCGGGGAGTATCTAACAATGGTATCGTTTATCCACCTCCCACTAGAAATGTTAATGCTTATGCAAATTTACTTACATATCAAGCCCAGTTGCAATACCCTAATGGACGTTGGGTAAATGAACCTTTGAGAAATGCTTTAGCAAAAAACAACTATACCTTATCAGAAAAATCCGCTATAGATACTGCCTTATGTGCTTTACAAATCATGGATGGTAGTATAAGTCCTCTGAGTAACCCTCCCATTCCCCATGGTGCAATTAAGGAAATAGCTTTTTTAGACGCTAGGGAAATCAGAGCTAATCAAACCTCAAACCAGGTACAAATGGATAGTAATTTACCATACGATTTACCCCTGAGAGATAGACAACCGTTAGAAATTCGTGCTACGGTCATAGACTTAAATCAGCTACGCACAACCAGAATATCAACCGATGAGTATTTATTACCAAATAGTGGAATTATTTATGCGACTCGGGATGATGCTCTACCAGATATAAGTGGAGGAATATCTGCTAAATCAGAAAGTTCTGTGGATTATAAACTTGATCCTACTCGTCGTCCTAATGGGATCCTAATTACCACTAGTGATAGTTCACCAACTAAACTTTTCCGTAGTACAAGTAATACATTTAGAAGAGAGGAAAAGGGCTTGATTTTGGCTTCCAACTTACCGGTTTATATTAAAGGTGATTTCAATAGACATACCCAAGAAGAATTTACCAGTACCTTAGCAGCTGATTGGAGTAATTTTTACAATCGTAGTCAAATAAATCATCAATTTGCTTGTCGTCCTAGTGATTCTAAACTACCCAACTGTACTGTGGGTGATGAGTGGCGAAATGCTGCCATATTAGCAGATTCCATTACCTTACTTTCTCAGAACTTTCGATTTGGTTTTCGCAATGAAGGAGACTATGATTGGAATAATTATATTGGTGATACTGCATCCTTCAATAATCGTCCTACGAATTTTGAATATAACACTTATGCTCCCACAATAACCCAGAATTATGATATCAATGGCATACCGAATATCGATCTGGATCCCGTAACCAATGGTATACAAGGTAGTTCCTATTTTCACAACTTCGTTACCCCCATAGTTAAACAGATACCAGCTAGAGAATTTCTGTTAGAAGTTTGTCTAGTTTCTAATACTGATATATGTAACAGTGACCCAACACAATGGGTAATTAGTAGATTTTCTAGAAGGGAATACAATGGACAACCAGAAAGTAATATCGAAGGTCTACCAATAACTGCTATTAAAACTGGAAGTCTTGATTATCATCATCAACCATCTAATGGTTGGGAAAACTTGCCTCAAAGAATTGCTTTCAAAAGAAATATGGCAACAGGTAAATTACTTCAACCCCTAAGTGTTTATGGGGTGGATAATAATCAGATAATTCGGACTTTTTCTTTTTCAGGTAACACCCTACCGAAACTAGCAGTCAATCAAAATAATCAAGGATTTCTCATACCCTGGTTAACACCTGATTCCAATGGTTTTTGGCAACCCGTTTTACAAATTAATCAACCCTTTGCCACCCCAACTGACCCCCATAATACTAACAGCATTACCAATGGTTCACATAATCATTGGTTACAGATAGCAACCCCAACTACTGTTAATTTTATTGCTGCTATGGGAGACAATCCAGCTCGTCCCATGGAAGATAATGGGGGGTTACCCAACTTACTCCGCTTATTGGAAAATTGGAGTCCTAATACTACCCCTATAGATCTGAGAATTAATGGTGCATTCATTCAAATGAAAAGGAGTAACTATGCTACGGGAACTTATAGCACATCTATTAACAGTCAACCCCAGGATTTTCAATACAAAATTGCCGTGAATTCTGGTAGAAGTTCTGGACATCTTCCACCTAGACGACAATGGCATTATGATGTGGGACTTTTATCTCAACCACTGGATTTATTTACCCAAAAAATTCCTATAAAATCACAAAAGTTATCCAAAGACTATTTTCGTCAAGTTGGTCCAAATGATGAATGGATTCAAACCCTTTTATGTGCTAAACAAACCAGTGATGGAACTTATGCGGTTGACCAAGACCAAATATTTACTGTTATTAGATTTAAGTGGGTCAGTGAAATTAAATATAAGATTAACGTAGGTTGGGTTGAGGAACGAAACCCAACACCCCCATGAGTCTCCTTACTCGACCCATTCTACAAATAATTGTGCTTCCTTAATTGTTATTAAGTTGTTTTTAAAAATATGCTGGATCATCTAAAAAAATATTTACTGTTATTAGATTTAAGTGGGTCAGTGAAATTAAATATAAGATTAACGTAGGTTGGGTTGAGGAACGAAACCCAACACCCCCATGAGTCTCATTACTCGAC
>NZ_LMVE01000064.1:0-16403 GCF_001432185.1 Cylindrospermopsis sp. CR12
AGTGCATAATCAAATTTATCTATCTACATTTATTTATATAGGGATAAAAAAAATTAGGGGGATGAGATAACTTTTTTTATGGTCGAGGGGATAAAAATGTGGCAATATGAGGGTTAAGTATAATGGAGTGTGAGCATCTGTGGAAAAGTGCAAAGACTTCCATTGTTAGGGTATCACATCCAAAGGTCAATAGTCAACCCCACCAAATGAAAATAAATAATAGCTGAAATTGCATCTGTTGTAGGACTTACATGATACTATAACTCAACTCTAAATATGTAAACTTATGAATATGGTAAATTCGCCAAATCCTAAATCTTTTGTGTATACTCGAAAAACACTATCTAGAGCAGAGCGAGCCCTCATCTGTTCACCCTTTCGCCTCAAACTCTTTCGAGACATGCAAAGTCAAAGTATTCCCCAAGGAGCGATCGCCACAGTAAATGGTGTCCAACAGGGTTATACCCAAGTTAGTCTCTCAGGGTTAAGATGTGATAATGCTTTAGGTTGGTTGATTGAAGTCGGGGTATTACGTCGAGAAGTTGATGGACAGGGAATCACCGATCGATTTCGTCTCACACCCCTTGGTCATCAATTGGTGGAAAAATTTGCCCACCAACCCTGGACTAGAGCTTCATGGGGCGATCGCCTGCAGGATGCTATAACTCGTTGGTTGCGTCTACCGTCAATCTAAATTTCGGATGGAAGTATGAAATCAATTATGGTGGTGGGAACAACATCCCACGCGGGTAAATCCCTAATCACAACAGCTTTGTGTCGTATCTTTTCTCAAAATGGATGGCGAGTGGCTCCCTTTAAAGGTCAAAATATGGCTTTAAACGCCTATGTCACTGCCAATGGTGGAGAAATAGGTTACGCTCAAGCTGTACAAGCTTGGGCAGCTAAAATACCTCCAACAGTAGAGATGAATCCAATTTTACTCAAGCCCCAGGGAGATATGACTTCTCAGGTCATTATTAAGGGAAAAGTTGTAGGTAAGGTTAGTGCTAGGGATTATTATGAACAGTATTTTGAAATAGGTTGGCAAACGATCCAAGAGTGTCTGAAACAATTAAGCTCGGAATTTGATTTGATTGTTTGTGAAGGTGCTGGAAGTCCTGCGGAAATTAATCTCAAGCATCGAGATCTAACTAACATGCGGGTGGCCAAATATCTAGGAGCATCCACGATTCTCGTAGTTGACATTGATAGAGGTGGAGCTTTTGCTCATGTGGTTGGTACCCTGGAATTGTTAGAACCAGAGGAACGAGCTCTAATCAAGGGGATAATCATCAATAAGTTCCGAGGAATGCGTTCTCTGCTAGATCCGGGAATTACATGGTTAGAAGAAAGGACGGGAATTCCAGTAATTGGGGTGATACCATACATTTCAGAAATATTCCCCGCAGAAGATTCCCTAGACTTATTGGATCGCAAATCCACTAAATTTCAATCTGATCTGAATATAGCAGTTATCCGATTGCCCAGAATTGCTAATTTCACCGACTTTGATCCATTGGAATCGGAACCAACAATATCAGTGAAATATATAAGTCCTAAACAGGAGTTAGGATATCCTGATGCGGTGATTATTCCAGGGACAAAAACCACCATAGCCGATCTAATTGTGCTACAAAAAAGTGGCATGGCGGAAGCAATTCAACAATATGCGGCCAGTGGAGGTACAGTTTTAGGTATCTGTGGTGGGTTTCAAATGTTAGGTCAAGTAGTAGCAGATCCAGAAGGAATTGAGGGTCCACCTGGTAAATATCAGGGACTAAACCTATTGCCAATTAAAACCATAATTACAGGGCAAAAAACCGCTCGTCAACGTCAGGTAATTTCCAATTATCCCCAGATGGGTCTACCCATACAGGGATTTGAAATTCACCAAGGACGTTCTCGCGTGGAAGAACCCACGGATAAATCCAGTCATGAATCCCCCTGTCATCCTCTATTTGATGATGCTAATTTAGGTCTAGTAGATAATTGTCAATCAATTTGGGGTACTTATTTACACGGAATTTTTGATAACGGAGCTTGGAGACGCAGTTGGCTAAATCGTCTTCGTCAACAGCGCGGTCTTAAGTCTTTGCCCACTGGTGTTGCCAATTACGGAGAACACAGAGAAAAGATTTTAGATTCCCTAGCTGCTGAAATTGAAAGCCATTTGAATTTGAGTCCTCTAACTAACATTGACACCACCAGATTGTAAAAACCCTTGATCTCATATTCCCATTTATCATGACGATTAATATTCGCTTTTTACCAGATAATGTTACCGTCACAGCCACAATAGGAGAATCTCTATTAGATGTGGCACAAAGAGCAGGAGTGTCCATCCCCACTGGCTGTTTAATGGGGACTTGTCATGCTTGTACTGTAGAATTAGATGATGGTGAAGTTATCCGGGCCTGCATCACACCTGTTCCTGCAGTAACAAAGGAATTAACCATACATCTTTTTACCGATCCCACTTGGTAGGAATGCTAATTTGACTGTTAGTAGTTTTGAAATACCAGATTTCCATTATTGTTGGGTTTTCTCCACCCAACAGGAAATTTACCAAATATGACCAAATTATGTGGGGTTGTATAACTTAAAATGGTTACACAATTGCATTAATCCCTAAATTCATATATAAAAGATGAATAATAAGAAAAAATTATGTTTATAGGGGGTTGAGATAAGTTTTTCTGTGGTCGAAGGGGTAAAAATGTGGTATTATGTAGGAACACCTAAATCAGATAGGCGATCGCCTTCCATTGATTCCACTTCCCAGTGCGAAGCGCGATCGCATGACAAACAAACTAAGACAGGTTATAGGATGTAACCGTCTTATGGGACTCAGTGGGATCTGGGAACTCTCCAGATGAAATCCAATGTCGACTAAACCAGTCTAGTAAGGATGTAGGATATAAACACCTAATAGATCCATGGGGAGTTGAGGCTCAACTTTGACAGGGGGTTGTTTGGTAATTTTTCTCACTCGCTGATGAGAATTCCACAGTTGCTTAGACCATTGAAAAGCAAACATTTCTAAATGTGGCTCCAGCAAGTCAAACCTTTGAATCAAATCTTCTATTTCCTGTTGGCAATTTATAGCATTGCGGTCAGAAATGCTCTGTCTCATTAAGCTTTGTGCTTCTTGCTGACTTAACCATTCTGGAATGTTTGGCGCCCCCCTAAATCCAATTACTGCACATTCTTCTCCCAATGTTTCATGAATCCTATTTATTTGCTGGGTTTTTATTAAATGTCTTAGTCTCACTAGGAGCAAGGTAGTTCTCTGTTTTACAGTTTTCGTAATTATAAAACTACATCTTGTAGCCAAGCCATTTTTATCACTATTTAAGACAGTTTCCATTATGTATCGAGCTATCCCCTCTACAAAAGGATGATTTCTAGTTATATACTCTATATCCTCTTCTATTGGCGGAATAAAACTAATGGTCAATTTCCCTTTCTTTCCTATTATTTCTTCTAGCCAAGAAGGTATGGATTGTAATAACCATCCATTCTTTTGCTTACTTACTCCACAGTTTAATCTCTCACAACTTCTAATTACAAATCTTTTCAGATCCTCCCCATTACCTAAAACACTTTCTGTCTCTATTATTTCTTGCTCTATTTCTGTGGGTTTAATGCTCCTTTGGGCAAATCTAGTTCGGCTAATTTTCTCTCTCTCTATTGCTTTATCCCACTGTTTATGCACTTGCACTTGGGTTGATTCTTTTTCTGTTATATCTAATAACAATGAAAGTTGTAAAGGACTTTTATTTAATAAGGACTTAAATACTGCTTCTGCTACGTTGGTACTACTCATGGGTACAGGTACAGTTATCCCTAAAGTCTTATGAATCTCCACCGCTTTTCTAATTAAAACGTCCAATACCGCCCCATCCACTTCATTATCTTTACCATATAATAAACAAGTTTTTACTTTTCTAGCTGTTTGACCATATCGGTCTATCCTCCCTTCTCTTTGCTCTAATCGATTAGGATTCCATGGTAAGTCATAATGAATCACTGCATTAAAATGAGACTGTAAATTAATTCCCTCACTCAAACAATCTGTGGCTACTAATACTCTCTTTTGATAAGACTTTAACTCCTCTAGTCTCACTTCCCTCTCTTCTTCTGACTGTTTCCCTGTTATGGCTATTACTCTATTAAATGGGGATTTTATTTCTAATAAATCTCTTATCTTTTCTGCTACATATTCTGCTGTGGCTATATAACGACACCATATTATGGGATGATAATTCTCCGCTAATAACTGCTGCACATAAATTAAACAACTTTGCAACTTCTGGTCTTTATTACCCTCTAAAAGTTTGGCTCTTTCAATAAAACTATTCAGCTTCTTTCTCTCTGCTGCTTTATATTTCCTCTGCTCCACAACTATTGTTGGTGCTGTATCCACAGACTGCTCCATCTCTAAGGTATCATACACATAAGCGCTCATCATCTCGTTATCCGGTTCCTTCTGCTCCTCCTCTTCCCTTTGTTCACTTTTTTGTAATGTAGCTATAGCTGCTGCTGGTGAAGACATAACACAACGAATTAAAGCTAGTGCTGACCAATAACAGCCCTTTTTTTGGGCATAACTCATATCATCAGTAATATTTGTTACTATATTCATCGCAAAATCATAAACATCTTTGAATAAATCTTGATATTCTAAAGAAAGTTTATAAGACCTCTCTTGAGATTCCCGCTCTGGAAAAGGAGTTTCCGTTCCCAACCACTGTTTAATATCCCCCCGTCGTCGTTGGATAAGGTGATTTGCCAATTGCTCCTTTTGTTTCTCGCTCAAATCATCCAAATTAAAATCCCTAAACTCAGGATTAAGAAAACCCAACAATGATAAAAAGGACTCTTCTATCCCACTATGGGGTGTCGCTGTCACCAAAATTAAATGACGACCACTTTTTTGAGCAACACCACTAATTAACTCATGTCTTTGTTGCTCCGTATTACTTTGAGACCGCGTACAGGTATGGGCC
Source organism: Cylindrospermopsis sp. CR12 (assembly GCF_001432185.1). Taxonomy (NCBI): domain Bacteria; kingdom Bacillati; phylum Cyanobacteriota; class Cyanophyceae; order Nostocales; family Aphanizomenonaceae; genus Cylindrospermopsis; species Cylindrospermopsis sp. CR12. The sequence continues at coordinate 5,010 of NZ_LMVE01000064.1, forward strand.
TCATCCACTATTACTAAATCTGGACAATGAACCAAAAAGCTTTCTCTACGTTTATCCGACTTCGCATAGTCTAAACTAACTATAATATGATTATAATGCTCAAAAATAGACACACCAGCAGGTACACTGCGCTCTAACCTACTTACCGTTCCCGACCTAATAACCACTGCATCTATATGGAATTTCTCCATTAACTCATTTTGCCATTGGTCACACAAATGGGGAGGACACAGAACCCCTATCCTCCCAATTTCCCCCCGGTCCAACAGCTCACGTGCAATTAAGCCCGCCTCCAGTGTTTTACCAATCCCCACATCATCAGCTATTAGTAGTCTAACTGTACTTAATCGCAGTGCCATTAAAAGCGGAACCAATTGATAAGGACGGGGACTAAAACCAAGTCTACCTAAACAACGAAAAGGACCCGCCCCACTACGCAATAAAAGTCGTCCTGCATCCATCAATAAACAACCTCCCTCTAGGTCTTGCAGTTTATCTTCTGGAATGTTTTCTGGATCTGGTAGGGGAAAACTAGCGGGGTTCAAAGTCTCTAACCCTAACTCACTATAAATACCGACTATTTCTTCCTCATTTCCGCTTAAAGGAAGCAATACAACTAAATCTGGATCTGGGTCAGGTAATACGACCCATTCCCGATTTCGACAACTGACTATAGAACCTGGTTTTATCATTTTCATTACTCCTATCCCATCCTATAAATAATTGTGCCTCCCTACTTAGTATTTCGGGAGATCTTTCAGTTTTTTTTGCCATTCTTGGTTGTATTTCAACTCAATGACTATATAATTTGTCCTATATCTCAAATTATCTCGGACAACTTTATCTCTTTTTTGTTGCTCCGGTGTATCATGAACCGAACCATCGCAAAATATAGCAATCCTAGGATTTTCATACACAAAATCTGGCTTGCACTCGGCCTCCTCAATAAACTTCTGGGTAATAGGTAATCTATATCCTTTTTCATAAATCTCTTTTAATACCTCTCTTTCAAATTCTGAATTGGGATCTGTTTTTTCACGTAGTATGTGGTAGAGTTGCTCCCTATCCTCCTCTTGTTCTATTTCTATATGGCTTTCTTTTAACTGTTCTAGCAAACCTCTAACTAAATGTCTATTGATTAAATGATGGTCTGGTTGATTAGTATAAGAAAGTAAACACTCATAACAGGCATGAACACAATCATCCTTCGGTTTAACAAAATGACAAATATCCAAACCCACATCCGCTAATCGCCCCAACCCATTTTCTGGATCCATAATTTGACTGAGAACACCCGCACCCCCCTCCGCAGCTTCCCAAAACAAAAGATACTTACTTTCCCCCAATCTCTCAGACTCCAACTCATTAGGTTCTAGATTATACACCCCTTGTATTGCAGTTTCCAAAGTATATTGCAGAGTAGCCATAAACGACTCTCTTTCCTCCGGTCTGATATTAAAAGCAGTATTATCCGTAATATTTAAAGGTTCAATCAGTAAAATATTACAAGTCACCTGCACCATTAAATTCACCTCATTATCTATAGTGTTTACACCACCTCCCCCATCATTTTTTCTTTCTCCCCACACACCCGTTTTTGTATCCAACTTAAAACCCTTTTCACCCCGGTTTCTTTTCATCCCCCTATTTATCCTAGAAATAGTCGCCGTCGGTCCATAAGTTAACTTAAACAACAATTCCTTATCCGTCCTAATTATCCCCGACCTTTTCTTCCCTTCTGCATACTCAAAATGAGTCGTAGTAATATAACCATGTTTCAACCTTTCTTCCTCATCAGAAGTTATCTTTTGTCTTTTACGCGTATATACAGTCTCCATCAATAGAACCCGATTTATATATCCCCGCTCCAAATAGCTATTAGTATTAGAAGACCTAATAGGCGTTTCACAATTTTTACAAACCTGAACCCTTTGCTTATGAAAATAACCACAGTTAAAGCAAGTTGTTACCTGGGTATATGAATCCTCCATACCCCCTGCAGGTATTTTCGTCTTAGCCACCATAAATTTACTACCTTCATAATAAATAATATTACTAGGAGCAAACTCCGTTAAAGCCAGCAACCGCAATCGAGAAAGGAACTCACCCGACTGACGACCAGAAGTATTAATAAAAGCCCGCACTGGCAACCGAGGGAAATTAAACCCAGGTAAAAAACCCTCCGCCGCAAAATAGCGATAGGGATAAAACTCAAACTGATTATTACCGATACTGCTACTCCTACCCGTACCCGTAAGTAACTCTATTTGTCTTTCCGCTTCCGCTTGCATCCTCCTAGCAGTATCATGTTCCTCTTTATTTACATCACCTTGACGACAACTTTCTATCAGTCTGCGGGACTCCCTTTCCTGAGCAACAGCATCACTATATAATTCTCGCCACCGGTTACAATGTTGGTCAAAACTCTGTATTGCTCTCTCCAGTGTTTCCCTCACCCAGTTTTCATTATACCAACTAGACCTTTCTAAATCCCCCTGACAAAATACATCCGCCAAAATAGATTCAGTTGCCCTTAAACAAACTTCTAACTGCTCATCACTTAGACATAACTGTTCCCTTATTTCCCGCTTCAACGGATATTTTTCCTCATCCCTACTTAAATCCAAAATCTTATTCATAGAATCATTAAGATACACCCCCGTAAAAGCCAACCAAATAGAATATACATGAGACTTAATCAAATCCTCATTCCCCAGATCTAATTTAGGCGGAGCCACCGAACCCGCTACCATTTGCTCCTGTCTTAAAAAGAAATACTGGTCATGACCACTACCAGTAGCAGCATAAGTAATGACTAAAGCTTCCTGTCCACTGCGACCTGCGCGCCCACTTCGCTGCGCATAATTAGCAGGACTAGGAGGAATATTACGTAAATGCACTACCGTCAAATCCGAAATATCTATACCCAGCTCCATAGTAGGGGAACAGAATAAACTAGCCAAATTTCCCTCACGGAAACTTTCCTCCCTTTGTTGACGCAGTTGAGTAGGAACCTGTCCTGTATGTTCCCTTCCTTCCATCGAGCGAATTTCCCGTGCTGTAGTTTGATAAAATTGTTGAAAAAAAGTATTCACCCGACTGGATCCCTTTACCACACCCCCCAGTTTTTTCGTACTTAAAGGATCCACAGGTACCTCCATCAAGTGAACAGGTCTCCATATCAAACAATCTATTCTTAACTGAATCCCCTTTAAATCCTGGAGTAAAAAACCCCCTTCTTTTAGCACCCCCACCAAACTGGTAACCAAACTATTATACTCCTGTTCCGAAAGAGCTTCCGTACGTAACCCCCAAGCATTACCAGAACGTAAAAATCTACCCACCTTACTACTAGAAGTCAACTTTACCCTAGCAGCTTTCTCCTTAGTATTAATAGTTGCCCACTTAGCCTCATCCAAACTCTCATCCTCATCAAAACACCAAGGTTCCTTAATAGTTTGAGCCACCTCATCTCTTAACCGTTCCAGACCTTCATGTTGCATCACCGTAGCATCAATAGCCAACTCTTTCCTTAAATGGTCTAACAAAGCCTTACTAGCGATAAATCTTTCCTCAGCAGTAGATTGCAACAGCACCGGGTGGGGATATTTTTGCCATACTTCAGCAGTTTCACATACCTCCTTCAACCTGTCATATTCAATCAACAACATTCCACACTGTTCCAGATTAGGTTGCACAATGCGCCATCCCCGACGTAAATCCTGATAAAGAAGATAAGTGACTAAGTTTTTAAAAACCCTTTCATTTTTGTCCCCTCCAAAATGCGCCTCCTGCTTCGCATAATCCACCTGATTCAAATTCATCTCCTCTATAACCCCACGTACCAAAGAACCGTGAGTCAACTCCCCCCTTTTTTGTAAAGCACTTAACAAAGCACCCCTTAAAAAACTAGTTTGGACAAAATCATTAAAATGTCCCGCTTGTAAAGACGCATCCTGACGATTATCAGTAAAACTGAGGACCTTTGCTGCTTGAGACCTTTCCCCGCTCAATATCTGTTTTAAACGACTAACCGTGGATAAACATAAAAGAGTTGTAGCTGTACTACGTCCCTCACTACTCAGAGGAGAAAGTTTAGAGAACTCCCGTTTTTTACCATCATGAATAACTCCACAATTTAAACAGAAACGAAAAGGTTTAGGAGTAAACCAAGCACTAGTTCCCTTTAATACAGAATCAACAATTTCACCATTGGGGAGTATGTGAACAGAAAGAGGAATATAATCCTTATATTCCTTTTTTATAGTTTTGCCCCTTTTTTTAGAGTTAGTAAACCAAGAATCTGGTAAAGTTTCTTCATCAGTATTTGGATTCCATAAATCAGGTTCATCCAGAGTTAAATAACCACTGATAACTTCAGAGTTCCCACCCATATCATCAGTAGCCATATTTATTTCCGTCGGTAACTCTGGCAAAATAACATAGCGGTTTGGATCATAATTCACCAGATAATATTCCTGACCACATTCCCGACAAAAAACCAGAGGATAAAGTAGACGTTCTTCCGTAGTAGAATACTGACCATCAAGGGTCAAAAAACGCTGGGTAGCAGATTCAATAGTAGCATAAACACTACCCCCTTGGGAGATGAATTGGTGTAACCGAAAAGCTAGACCTTTTACCCTACTTCCCCAGAGGAACATACCCTTTATTAGGTCTAGGCAATAGTCCGGTTCCATACTTGCTTGCTCAGCTAAGATTTTGGCTCCTGCTTCCAGAGTAATAGGAGTTCTTCTTACCAAATGACCCTCTTTTTCTTCCAGTCCAAACGTCATTTCTATCCAAGCACTCAGGGGATGGCATTTAAAATTTTCGAGAGTTTGTTCTTCTGGAGGAGGTAAACCCTGAACTAAGATCTGGGAGAGAGGTTCTCCTTCGTATAGTTCTATGGGAATAGAGCGTTCCAGAGTTTCATCAATAATATTTTTAGGCGGAATAGAAACTCCAAAAATTTTACTAGCTACCCCAGCAACCGTTTGTTGTCTATCTTCTCGACTTCCCACAGTAGCCATAGTCGCACTAGTGCCAATACAAATTAAATCTTCTGGGGTATTATCAATTTTCCCACACCGTTGGCGTAGCTTTCTGATTAAAATAGCTACATCTGCACCCTGTCTACCTCTATAAGTATGTAATTCATCCAAAACAATAAACTTTAAATCTCGCGAACCCACCATTTTTTGTTCATGAGTGCGAGAAAGCATCCATTCCAACATCACATAATTAGTTAATAATATGTGAGGAGGATGATCTTGAATTTCAGCCTTTACCCTTAGATTTTCCTGTCCCGTATACTTAGCAACACGAATAGAAGATTCAGGAACATTCAGCAGAAATTTTTTCAACTCCTCCTCTTGGGAATTAATTAGAGCATTCATCGGATAAACCAAAATAGCCCGCACCCCAGAAATTTGAGGATTACGTAGTAAATCATCAAATATAGGCACTATATAGGTCATACTTTTACCCGAACCAGTTCCCGTAGTCAGCACATAAGGTTCCCCCCCACCAGCCAACTCAAAAGCCCTTTTTTGGTGATAATGAAATACAAAAGGCTTGCCATTTTTAGAAAAATAATCAATACATTTAGGATGTAATAGACCATCCTCCACCAGTTCCCTAACACTAGCCCCTTTCCTATACTGAGGATTTAACTGTATTAGAGGAGGAGTCCATAATTTACCAGCTTCCAACTCCCCATTAACAAAATTTTCTATACGACCATCTCTAATTTTTAAAAAACTTTTGATATAACAATGATAGTCATCAATAACACCTTGACGAAATTTAAAAATATCCAGAAAATTTTGGGTTACAGATGAAGCAGCAACAGGAGTATCCAAATCCCTAGCCAAATAACCTTGAATTTGCTCAAGAAGAGACTCAGAAATCGTAGTAAGGTCAAAAACCTCCTGCAAGTCCTCCCAGACCCAACTTTTCGGTATCTCAGACAATAACAAATTTAGAATCTGCTCCGGGAGCTTATCTACACCAGAGCAGTCCACAAAAGCCTTTTTTCTGGCAATCCGGGAGCTAAAGTATAAAATATCATCAGAAGATTCTGTTAACAATTCTTGTAAATTTACATTCATAATATTAAAAGTAGAAAAAACGGTTTAAGGTAAATTTGCCCATGCTGCTAGCACCAGTCGCTGAGTCACATATTCTCCATACAGTTTAAGTTCATTATTCTTTAATACACGAAAAGTCTCACTAGGAAAATCAGCACCATATATAGAGGTTGGGTCTAATATATATTCCAAATCACACCTTGTCAATCCATATAACCTAGCATAATAAGCATCCAACTCAGCTCTAAGTCGCATCCTCCGGGGAATATTCCATTTGTATGGTTCCCCACCATATCCCAGATCTAGTGCAAAAGGTTGCATATCCCAAGCTGTGTACACCAGCTCCAACACCCGGGGCGTGATATATTCCAAATCTTTTTCAGTATATCTTTCAGGGGGAATTACTGGTAATTGTTTGACTATGAAAAAGTTCATGTTAGTTCCCCCTACTTTGTGTCTGGTTACAAAATCAAACACCAAACTGTTAAGATTCCCTAATAAGCAAGAAATCAAATTACTTTTATCTATTTTTAAGGTAATTACAGGTGCGTTATTTCCCACCGCCACTTTAGGTAATAAACTAAAAATAGCAGTGCGCTCATCAGTTGCGCGACAAATACCTCTAAAACTTAACAACCAATCTTTATTCCAACGACCCTGTAATTTTTGGTCAACAGCTTGTTTAGGAACCCAATAACGGGGGTTCACCCTGTATGATATATCCGCCTTTTTCTCTTCTGTTGAATCCTGAGTTTTATCACTACTTGTATAAGTAGCCCACCGGTGATCAAATTGATGAAACATTTTCGCTTCATATAACGGTACTAAATCCTCCCCTCCTTCATTTTTAAATAATCCACTGTCACTAGACATATTAAACAAACCTTGCATAAAAGAAATTCCCCAAGGGTTTTTTCCCTCACCCTCATTTTCTAAAACTGGAACCTGTTCATATATCTTTTTCGTTAGCTGTGCATCCTTCGTCGTCCTAAAAACTGGACATGTCAACGTATTAGGATTCATCAACCTTATATCCTCCGGTGCTAATTCAAACACTCGGTTTTCCTCTTCTATTTGCTTCACCTGCGTTAAAAAAAACCCAAACTTCCCCCGCTTCCTTCCCTTCTTACTTATCCCCAATAAACAAAATTTCATTCTGCTATCAACAGATAGAAATAATTTTTCTCTATTTTCAAAATCATAAAGACTAGCTAAATTCTGCTTTTTTATCAACTCCCCAAAGAACTTTTTACATGTATCATCAGTAGCAATCCCCGTAGGCACTATTATTCCCACCATCCCATCATTATTTATCAAATGGGTAGTTGTTTCCGCAAATACAGAATATGTATTAATTTTACCCACTGCCGTCAAATTAAATCTTCCTGATTCTCTAATAAACTTATTTTGGGCTTCTGCATCATGTTTCGCACTTTCAAATGCTTCTGCCAATTCAGGATTATTTTTTGGTAACTCCTTAATTAGCCTTTCCCTAGCTGCTTTATTTTGAGCTTGAGCTATTTCCACACTTCTTGACTCAAAAAACTCCTTTTCTGCTATTTGTAATATTTCCCATGGTGGATTGCCCAGCACACAGTCAAAACCACCATTTTTAAAAACTTCTGCAAACTCCAACGGCCAATGAAAAAAACCATACTTCTTCTCCAACCTATTCCCCACCTCCATCATTTTTTCATTTCTTAAATTTCCCGTCCACACCTCCATCATTGCCCCAGTAGTAGGTAAAATTTCCCTAGTTTTCTCACTTATCTTCATAAAAAAAGCACCCGTCCACAAATTACAGGCACAAAAATCTCTTTTCCATCCCTCCTGCTCTCTTAACTCATAATACTTTCTTTCCTTTTCTTTTACCGACTCAGGCGTTGAATCCGTCACCTCCCCTATTGCCAAAGCATTTTCCCTATATCCCTCCCTATTTACTTCCAAATTAACTGCCAGATTACTTGTTAACAGTTTTCCATCACCCTCTTCCTCCCCCTCCCTTTTATTGCGCCTTTTAAACTGAGTAGCCAACTTCCTATCATCCCCCGTCAACGCCTTAAAAGCACCCTCCGGTATTCCCTCATTTAAATCCTCCATATCTAAAACCCCCACCAGAGAATTGCCGCACTTTATTCTATGGTCCAAAAAATTCAATGGCTTCCCACTGCAAAATCCCTCAATCCATAAAGCCACCTTACATAAATCCACCGCCAAAGGATTCAAATCCACTCCATAAATACTATTTTGTATGACATCCCTAGTAGCAGTTCTTAAGTCTTCCGCACCCGGTTGTAAATCTCCCGTCCGCACCTTAGCCAATTCTTTACCTATTTTTCTAGCAGCTGCCAACAGAAAATGTCCTGAACCACAAGCAGGATCTACTATTTTCAACCGTAATAAACTTGCCTCCTTATCATCCCCTTCCCTAATTTTTTCATTTATTACCGGTTCCAAACTGATTTTTATTAACTGCTGTACCAAATCAGGTGGGGTATAATAAGACCCTGTTGTTTTTCTTTCACTTCCCCACATCAGATTAAAACTATATTTATTTGACTCTACCCTTATAACCGGTTGAAAATCCAATAAACTTTCATATACACTACCCAACTCTTCCACATCCAACCCTGCATAATTCACCCTTCTAATTTGTTTTTGATCCTCATATAAAGATAAGAACTTAATAGCCATCAACACATCATAATTATCTATTGCCGCCCCATTCAAATCTGCCAAACCTTCTGAGCCAAATAAATCTCCATTTAAGGGAGAAAGACCCAACATTTTTCCATGCCAATTTTCATCAAACAGACTAAAAGTCACCTTTAATCCTTCCCATATATCCATAAATCCCTCCCTTCTATACCGAGGGATTTCCGCCAATCCTCTTAACCGCTGAATGCTATAATACTTATTATATATTTTTCCTTGATGTGACTCTTCCGCCATCAATAACAACCGTCGTGATTCAGCCACCATGAGGAACAATAGACGATAGATTAACCTTAACAATTGCCTATATAAATCCCTGGATTCTTCCAATACAGAACCCTCCCTTACCGTAGCCCTTAACTTATGATTTTTAGGATGTTGTAAAAAACCATTCCCCAACATTTTAATAGCTGATTCCACCCCATCCCGCAACCTTTCTCTTACCCTTCCCCCCTGTTCCAAACCTTGTTGGTAATAAAATTCCAACAGACACTCATTAGAATCTTCAGGTCTTTCTGGTAGACGAGAGCAGTGAAATAGACGATAGAACAGACTAAACTCAGCAAAGTTTTCGCTATCTATGATTTGTTCTAGATTAAATTCCACATAGCTTAGTCTTGTCAGCAAAGAACTGTCACGTAACAAACGCCATTGTAACCCATTCGTGGTCATACCCCATAAATGTTCTGTTTTATTGAGATATTCTTGTAATAGACCATGAGCTGACAGACGGGACTTACCCCTTTGCACCCGGTCTTCCAGACCCAAACCATAGCCAATAATATGAAGAGGTGCATATTTAATAGTTGATTCTTTTATTTCTGGTGGTGTTGCTCTATGGGAAATAGGATATATCACACCATCTATATTTTCATGGACAGGATTAGGTGTTGGAGCGTACCCAATAGTTCTTAATAGAGGTATGGCTAACATTTCTGTTGTTAGTTTTGTTCCCACCTCATTGGTTTTTAATCTCTCCACTTGTCGTTTAAATGCCAGCCAATTAGCCTTAACTGCACCCCATGCTATAGCTATTTCATCTTCTAGCTTTTGGTTTTTGCTTAGTCCGAACTCTGGTGCTGCTTGTCCCTTGATTTTTGCTTCTAGTATTTCTTTGCTGATATCTTGTGTCAGCAGGTTCCCTTGTATTTGTATTCCTGTTGTGGTGCTTTTTTGACTCGTTCCCATTGATACCACTCTAATTACTTTTTGCTTTTATACCCTTATATTCACTGTTTTTTCTAAAATCTTTACAAGACTTATTGTTTTTACCTTTTCCTCTTCAATCCGTTTAGCACTCCCTAGGGGGGGAGTCCGAGCTCCCGTAGGGAGTGCTTCGCAATCGCCCATAGCATACCATTGTGGTATATATTTGATTTGCATTTATAGATTTTTTGAAGTAAATCAATATGTTATTTATTTTTCCACAAACAGTTCATAATTAAGTATAAATACTATAGTGGTTATAATCTTATATAAGTTAGTATTGTTCTACATAAAATTTTTGATACAAAGTTATTTTTCTATGTCAAATTTCAAGTTTTCCAAAAGTCATAATCCTGAACTAGATGCTGCACGAATACAGCATGATAGCTTACCCAAAACTGAATATGGTAAAGGTAAGAGATTGTCAAAAGAAAAGCTGGAGCAAGATAAAAAGAAAAGTTATGAGAAAAGTTACCGATTGGGACAGCTTTTATATTCCGCTGTACAGGAACATTACTCTTACTTAGAACAAGCCAAATTTCTTGATAGTCTTATAAAAGTGATAACACATCTTGGTGATAACGCCAGGATATTTCCCGATATGGACTATGATGATATTTGGTATACAGATTACTATGACCTCATAGAATTGGCTAAAGATATGGGTCTAGGAGATTATACCTTACCTCACTGGCCTGAAGAATCAAACCCATTTCATCGCTATTTAGAACTAACGACTTCTGATTTAGTTCAAATAACTCTGATTTTTGTAAAAGAGACTGTAATTGACTAATATAAGTTTGGAGCAGATTTGAATAGTTAGATCCAGTATTTATTCAGAGAAACTTTGAAATCAAGAAAGAGATGAGCCTATGCAAAACAAAAGCAAGATGGGTCTTTCTATGAAAAGGACGACCACTGCCAATGATGGACTCTATCATTGCCGCGATCGCTCTTCAGAATTCCTTAACCCTAGTTACTCGTAATGAAAAAGATTTTGCAGGGATAGACGTAATTATGTGAATCTCTTGGGGGAGTAAGCTGGCCGTAACAGAAAGACCTTTTTCAGGTCGTACCCAGGAATAGGAATTTATTTTATATTTTCTCTGGGTCAATACCAAGGGAACGTAGATAGGCAACTAGTTTTTCTTTTTGTTGGCGTTCCCGAGTAGCGATAGCTTCTGCTTGCTCTTTAGCTTCTCGTTCCTGCTCCTTTGCTAAGCGTTCCCGAGTAGCGATAGCTTCTGCTTGCTCTTTAGCTTCTCGTTCCTGCTCCTTTGCTAAGCGTTCCCGAGTAGCGATAGCTTCTGCTTGCTCTTTAGCTTCCCGCTCCTGCTCCTTTGCTAAGCGTTCCCGAATAGCAATAGCTTCTGCTTGTCCT
>NZ_LMVE01000065.1:0-17493 GCF_001432185.1 Cylindrospermopsis sp. CR12
ATTCAATTAAATTATTACTTCAATATTTAAAGTATGAAGTAATACCCGCGTTTAGTTGATTCATCCCGCAAATATGCAACGCCAGTGAATCAAGTTATCAAAAAACTTTATGTTGAAGCCTAAAAACAAAAGTGACAGAAACAAAATTGTAATTGGAATTGATGCAACTAATATTAGAGGTGGTGGTGGTATAACTCATTTAATTGAATTACTAAATGCTGCTGAACCCATAAAGCAGGGCATTTCCAGGGTAATTATATGGGGCGGATCTAAAACTCTAGCCAGTTTAAGCGAAAGGCCTTGGTTGAAAAAAATCAATCCCCCACAGCTGGATCAAGGTGTTTTCAGTCGCATTCTTTGGCAAAACCTGCAATTATCCAAATCCTCTCAAGATTTGGGATGCGATTTACTTTTCGTGCCTGGCGGGAGTTATTTTGGTAACTTCCACCCTGTGGTTGCCATGAGTCAAAACCTTTTACCCTTCGATCTTCCAGAAATGCGGCGCTATGGCTGGTCATTAATGCAACTAAGAATTCTATTATTACGTGAAACACAAAGACAGACTTTTGAGAATGCTGATGCTGTCATCTTTCTCACTAAATATGCCGAAGAATGTGTCACTAAAACTACAGGTTTTCTGAAAGGAAAGACAACCATTATTCCTCACGGTTTGAACACTCGTTTTAGGCACTCCATAAAGCCACAGATCTCAATCCTAGAATATAGTCGAGAGAATCCCTATCGTATAGTTTACGTTTCAATTGTTGACGTATATAAACATCAGTGGAATGTGGTAGAAGCTGTGTCTCGTTTACGCCATTCTGGGTTACCTGTGGAACTGGATCTGGTGGGACCAGCTTATACTCCTTCTCTAGTTCGGCTGCAGAAAACATTGGATAAATGTGATCCCCATGGTGATTGGTGTCGTTATCATGGATCCATTCCCTACCAGGATATCCATGAATTCTATAACAAAGCTGATTTGGGTGTATTTGCATCTAGCTGTGAAAACATGCCTAACATTCTTTTAGAAAATATGTCAGCAGGTTTACCTGTTGCTTGTTCTAACAGAGGTCCGATGCCAGAAATTTTAGAAGATGCAGGAGTTTATTTTGATCCAGAATCTGCAGATCAAATTGCCAGTGCTTTGGAAGAACTAATCTATAATCCGTCTCTCAGAAAGGATCTGGCTGAACGCGCATACTTAAAATCTCAAGATTTTGACTGGATGCGATGTGCTGAAGAAACATTTAAATTTTTGCGACGAATAGCGACAACTTTTAAATATGCGTAAGTGTTAGTTGTCACGGAACACAAAGTACATTATGTTAGTTACTTAGTTACTTAGGAAGGGGTTAATTAACAATGGGTCTAAAAATTGCTGTGGATGCATCACGAAACCGATCAGGTGGAGCAAAAGCCCATTTAATAGGGATTCTTAGTGAGGCTAAATTAACTCAATTAGACATCGAACAAATACATGTTTGGTCTGATGGATCTCTTTTGGATTCAATACCTGATGTATCTTGGATAGTCAAACACAATCCAACTGAGTTGAATCAATCCTTGGTCAGCCAAATATGGTGGCAGGCCACAAAACTGACTAAAGAGATTAAACTAGCTAATTGTGATATCCTGTTCACTACTGATGCCAGCACTTTGTGTTCCTTTTCTCCAATGGTAGTACTTAGTCAGGACATGCTTTCTTATGAGTCAGGAGTAATGCTTCGCTTTAAAGGTTATTCTCTTTTGAGATTAATTGCCATTTTACTTATACAAAATCTTGCTTTTAGGCGTGCTCAGGGTGTAATTTTCCTTACGAAATATGCAGGAGAGGTAATTCAAAGATCTTGCGGATCTCTAAAATCGGTTTCCTATATTCCCCATGGGGTAGGAAACAGTTTTAAACACACCCAACCATCTAGCTTATGGACTGATAATGATAGACAAATTAGATGTTTGTATGTTTCTAACACAGCACCCTATAAAAATCAGTGGATTGTAGTTCAGGCTATTGAAATTCTACGTAGTCGCGGTTATGACTTAGTTCTTAATCTGATTGGAGGTGGATCGGGAAAAGAACAGAAAAGACTAGATAAACAAATTTTGACGTCCGATCCCAATGGAGAGTTTGTCCGCCAACTTGGCTTTGTCCCACACCAAGACTTACCCTCCCATCTTGCTAATACGGATTTGTTCATTTTTGCATCAAGCTGTGAAAACATGCCAAATACCCTAGTGGAGGCAATGGCAGTCGGTTTACCAATTGCTTGTTCTAACAGAGGTCCAATGCCAGAGATACTAAGCGAAGGAGGGGTTTACTTTAATCCAGAAGATCCCCAATCTATTGCTGATGCTGTGGAGGAGATCGTCAAAAACCCTTACCTACGCAGACAAATCGCCACTCGAGCGAAACAAAGGTCTGAGGAGTTTTCTTGGTCACGGTGTGCCACTGAAACCTGGTCTTTTATTACTGAAACTTATCTTAGAAACAAACGTAACATCATTAAGTAATTAAGCTATTTGACACCTAAACTAAAATAGTATTGACTAAATAACCAATTTAATATGAAGTTCAAAAGACATAAAACGTGCGCTAAGACAGTAATAAACTCCACCTATCCGGGTGTGAAATTTGACAAAGACGGTATATCTAACGTGTACTGGGACTTCCAAAACAGTACCTTGCCAAAATGGCAGTATGGAAGTGAAGGTCGCCATAGACTAGCAAGAACCATAGATTTGCTCAAGAAGCAGGGTAAAGGCAAAGATTTTGACTGTATTTTGGGACTTAGCGGAGGTCTTGATAGCTCCTATATGTTGCACACGGTTGTCACCGAATTTGGTTTGAGACCTTTAGTTTTTCATGTTGATGGGGGATGGAACACGGAATTAGCAGTGCATAACATTAACTGTCTGGTTGATAAACTGGGTCTGGATCTATTTACAGAGGTAATCAACTGGGAAGAGATGCGGAACTTTCAGCTGGCTATGTTTAAAAGTGGAGTCCCCCACATTGATATTCCTCAAGATATGGCATTTATAGGTGTTTTGTACAAGTTTGCCGATAAGTATAATATAAAATTCATAATGAATGGGGGTAATATTTCTACGGAGGGTGTCCAAATACCCTTAGAAATAATTTATTGGGGGACTGATATGAGGCAAATTCAGCATATACTCAGGAATTATGGCACCATACCCATGAAAACATACCCCTTCAGCTCAATTTTTTATCATAAGGTTTGGCTTTTGCTTTTTAAGGGAGTGGAAGTCTTAAAACCCCTAAATATGCTGCCATATCGCAGGCAAACTGCCATAGACACATTATCGAAAGAATATGGCTGGAAGGCATATACTCAAAAACACTTTGAGTCCCGTTTCACCAGGTTCTTTGAGGGTTACTGGTTGCCAAGTCGTTTTAATTTCGATATGAGGCAGATACAGTATTCGAGTTTGATACTTACCAATCAGATGTCTCGGGAAGAAGCCTTGGCAAAACTGGAAGAACCACCTTACGATCTTGAAACTGCCAATCAGGACTTCTTATATGTTGCTACAAAGCTGGGAATAACTGAGGAGGAGCTACGTAGTTACCACCAAATGCCAAAACGTTCCTACAGGGATTACCCTAACCTTAACCTTGTACTCCAGCTAGGAGAAAGAATACTCTCCTTTTTTAAGGGAACTCGAAGAGGTGGAGCTTATTAAATGAACACTATTTCGCTTGTAAACTACGGATTAGGTAACATTAAGGCTTTTATAAATATATATCAAAAACTTAGTATTCCTGTGAAAGTGGTATCCAATCCCGATGAACTTTGGGGAGCGGAGAAAATCTTACTACCCGGTGTTGGTTCATTTGATTGGGCAATGACCCTACTAAATAATTCGGGTTTGCGAGCAGTTCTAGACGAATTAGTCTTAAACAAAAAAACTCCTATACTTGGTGTATGTGTTGGTATGCAAATAATGGCTCGTCAAAGCGACGAAGGTGAGCTACGGGGATTAGAATGGCTTGATGCTGAGGTAAATATTTTCAAACACAAAACACAGTTACCTCACATGGGATGGAATCAGGTTTCCCCTAAAGGGGAAGTAGATTTATTTAAAAATATTACATCTCCTAGGTTTTACTTTCTTCACTCCTATTATGTAGATCCGGCTAGTTCAACAATCTCCGTCGCGAGTACGGACTATGAAGGTATATTCACCTCCGTGGTTAGTCATGATAATATTTGGGGTGTGCAGTTCCATCCGGAGAAAAGTCATCACTGTGGTGTACAACTGTTAAAAAACTTTGCAGAACTATAGTCAATGTTGTTACCTAGAATTATCCCTTGTTTGTTATTACATGGAGGGGGGTTAGTTAAAACCATTCATTTCGCTAGCCCTAAATATGTGGGGGATCCTATTAATGCAGTCCGCATCTTTAACGAGAAAGAAGTGGATGAACTAATTATTGCCGATATAGATGCTACTAAATGCGAACGAGAGCCTGATTATACCTTAATTGCTAATCTAGCTGCAGAGTGTCGAATGCCTTTGTGTTATGTAGGTGGTGTAAAAACTGTTGCTCAAGTCGAGCGTATAATCAGCTTAGGAGTGGAAAAGGTAGGAATTAGCAGTGCTGCAATTTATAATCCTGAGTTGATATCAGAGTCGGCAAAGAGAGTTGGTAACCAAAGTATAGTAGTTGTTCTGGATGTAAAGAAGACTGGTTTTAGCAATCAATACTGTGTGTTTACTCACAATGGTAAACGGAAAACAACAATTGATCCAGCTGCTTTTGCACGTACGGCGGAATCTTTGGGAGCGGGAGAAATTGTGATTAACTCTATTGATAGAGATGGAACTATGGAGGGGTATGACACTTCACTAATTGAAACAATTAAAAGGAATATTCATATTCCCCTTACTGCTCTTGGAGGTGCCAGCAGTCTGGAAGACATTCAGAATTTGATTAAGCAATTTGGGATAATTGGTGCTGCTGCTGGCAGTCTTTTTGTATTTAAGGGCAAATATAGAGCAGTTTTAATTCAATATCCCCAGCATGAGCAAAAAGCTAAACTTGTACTCTGATTTACAATAAATTATCCTTCGCTAGGACTCCGTAACATAATGAAAGTAGAAAAGCGTTACATCGATGAATCATATATAAATAAGAATCCCTCATGGCATAGTGAAGACGCGATTTGGAAAGCCTCCCAAATCAGTTCGATCTTGAAAGACCATCAGATAAATCCCCTATCCATCTGTGAAGTTGGCTGTGGTTCGGGAGATATTCTCCGCCATCTACACCAACTTTATCCCAATACTCACTTTGTTGGTTATGATATCTCCCCACAAGCTGCTGAGTTTTGGGAATCAGATGCAATAAATAATACTAAACATATCGGGGGGGGGAAACAATCTCGTTTGTACTGGCTGACTTTCATGAGAATAACACGGATAAATATGATGTCCTATTAATGTTGGATGTTTTTGAGCATGTACGGGATCCATTCACGTTTCTTGAGGAATCCCATCGCCATGCTGATAGATTTGTTTTTCATATTCCTTTGGACTTAAGTGCCAGTAGCGTATTGAGAGGAAAACCTCTGCTGGAAGCTCGCGATCGCACTGGGCACCTTCACTTTTACACTAAAGATTTGGCTCTAGCAACTTTAAGAGAATGTGGGTTTAAAATTATTGAGTGGCGTTATACTGGTGCAGCTTTAAATATGCCAAATCGCAGTCTAAAAACAAACCTATTCCGACTTCCCAGGTATGTGGTTTATGCTGTCAACAAAGACTGGGGGACACGACTGCTGGGCGGGGAAACATTAATAGTTCTTGCTGAGTAGCTGTTTTTAATAAATAAACTATGTGTGGGATTGCCGGTTTTGTAAATGGCGGTCATGAATCAACCCTGTGGAAAATGGTCAACAACCAAATTCATCGTGGACCAGATGACACGGGTATATATTTAGACTCCCAATCAGGAGTTGGTCTTGCCCATTGTCGGTTGGCCATTCTTGACCTTTCTCCCCTGGGTCATCAACCCATGGCAAGTTTAGACGGTTCCATCACCCTGGTGTTTAACGGTGAAATTTATAATTTCTTAGAGCTACGAAAAGAACTCATAGATAAAGGTTTTCACTTCCGTGGTAATTCAGATACAGAGGTGCTACTAAATCTTTATCTTTCCCAGGGACATTCCATGCTGTCTCGCCTCAACGGCATTTTTGCCTTCGCTTTATGGGACACTAGTAAGCAGTGCCTCTTTATTGCGCGTGATGCCCTAGGTGTTAAGCCTCTTTATTATACCAATACACCAGATTATTTTGCCTTTGCTAGCGAAATAAAAGCCCTGTCGCCTTTTTTACCATCCACACCATCTCTCGACTATGAAGCACTGCATCGCTACCTGACTTTTCTGTGGTGTCCCGGAGCGGGTACGCCGTTTAACTCCGTTAGGAAGCTCTTACCAGGGGAAGCAATGACTGTAACCGGGAGAGTAACCCGCCAATGGACTTGGTATAAGCTACCTATCTTTCGTTATCCCCAAATCATTAGTGACCAAAAAACCGTCCTGGAGCAAACAGTGACGCACCTAAAAGATGCTGTTCACCGACAAATGATAGCCGATGTGCCTGTAGGAGCTTTCCTTTCAGGGGGATTAGATTCCAGCTCCATTGTTGCATTTGCACGGGAAGTCAACCCACATATCCGCTGTTTTACCATAGATGTAAATGGGCAGGAGAAGGGCATGACTGATGACTTACCATATAGTCGTCTAGTAGCAGCTCATTTAAAAGTCCCCCTGGATGTGGTGAAAATTGACTCTGCTCAAATGGCTAGAGACTTGCCCAAGATGGTTGAACAACTGGATGAACCATTGGCTGATCCAGCACCATTAAACGTCTTATACATCAGTCAATTAGCACAGCAGCAGGGGATTAAAGTTTTGCTATCCGGGTCTGGTGGTGATGATTTATTCACCGGTTATAGACGGCATCTGGCACTTGGCTGGGAATCTTACTGGCGTTGGCTACCCCTTAGTATTCGTAGTTGGCTAGAACACATCAGTGGAGGCTTCAATCAAAAAATTTCTTTTTTACGCCGTGTAAGTAAGTTTTTTAACGGAGCAACATTAACGAGAGACCAGCGTTTAGTCAACTACTTTGCTTGGATTCGCCAACCCGATCTCCTAAAACTTTATACCCCCGAATTTCGTGCAGCCTTAAGTGATACGGTTGCTGCAACTCCAATGTTAGAGTTTTTATCCCCATTATGTGATGGAGTTCCTCCTCTAGAAAAGATGCTCGCCCTGGAACAACGTTTTTTCTTGAGTGATCACAATCTAACTTATACTGACAAAATGGCGATGGCAGTAGGTGTGGAAGTGCGAGTACCATTTCTGGACCTAGAACTAGTTGATTTTGCCGCCCAAATTCCTCCATCCTTAAAACAACGTCGTGGAGTAGGCAAATGGATTCTAAAAAAAGCAATGGAACCTTATTTACCCAGAGAGGTTATTTATCGTCCTAAAAGTGGTTTTGGAGCTCCCCTGCGTCGTTGGATGCGTTTTGAGTTGCGGGAACTTCTGGGTGATATTCTCAGTGCAGAAAGTCTTAAACAAAGGGGCTTGTTCGATCCTCGCGCCGTCCAACAGTTGATAAGTGATAATGATTCTGGTAGGGTTGATGCCACTTATACCCTGCTATCTCTCATATCTATTGAACTGTGGTGTCGTCGCTTTATTGATACAGATAAACAATCACAACTTCCATAACTTAGATATAAATATGACAGCATTTAATGAAAAGCAACAGGTTCATGACTTCTGGAACCAAGCTGCATGTGGTGAAACCCTATATTTAAAATCAACAGATATAGAAGGTTATGAAGCTCAGGCGCGAAAACGCTACCAGTTAGAACCCATCATTTTAGATTTTGCTGCATTTGAATCCACTAAAGGAATGAAGGTGTTAGAAATTGGGGTAGGTTTAGGCGCAGATCATCAGGAGTTTGCCAAAGCTGGAGCCGAATTGTATGGCATAGATCTCACAGAAAGAGCTATAGAACACACGTTAAAACGACTTGACCGTTTTGGACTCCATTCTTCCCTTGCAGTGGGTGATGCGGAAAATCTTAGCTTTGATGCAGAAACCTTTGATGTAGTATATTCCTGGGGAGTATTACATCATAGTCCTAATACTCCAGCCGCAATATCTGAATGTTGTCGTGTACTTAAGCGGGGGGGGGGTAGCAAAAATTATGATTTATCATAAATGGAGCATGGTGGGCATAATGCTATGGATGCGTTATGGTCTATTTCGTTTACGTCCCTTCACCAGCATGAAGACCATCTATGGTAACTACTTAGAAAGTCCTGGAACTAAGGCATATTCTGTCAGTGAGGCACAGCAGATGTTTGCGCAGTTTAGCCATGTAGATATTCATACACAGCTTTCCCATGGGGATCTGCTCACCTCAGACGCTGGACAACGACACAGAGGTATAATTTTATCCCTAGCTAAAAAGATTTGGCCGCGATGGTTCATCCAAAAGTTTTTGCCAAGTGCTGGTATATGCATGCTAATTCAAGCCAGAAAATAACATGAAACAAATCCTCCAATCGCTAAGCACAGGAGTAACCAAAGTCACAGACGTACCCGCCCCCAAAATTCAGCCAGGCAAATTACTCATTCGCTCCTCCCGTAGCCTAGTGTCTGCAGGCACAGAAAGAATGCTGGTAGAATTTGGTCAAAGCAACTGGCTAGAAAAAGCCCAACAACAACCAGACAAAGTCCGCCAAGTCGTGCAAAAAGTCCACACCGATGGAATATTCACCACCTTAGATGCAGTTCAAACTAAACTCGACCAACCCCTACCCCTCGGTTACTGTAATGTAGGTACGGTAATTGGCATCGGTGATAAAGTTACCGGCTTTCAAATAGGCGATCGCATTATTTCTAACGGACATCACGCGGAAATAGTCAATGTGCCAGCTAACCTCTGTGCCATTATTCCAGATCCAGTTAGTGACGATGCAGCAGCTTTTACCGTCCTAGCTGCCATAGGACTGCAAGCTATCCGCCTTGCCCAACCCACCCTGGGAGAATGCTTTGTCGTTACTGGATTGGGACTAATCGGCATACTCACAGCCCAACTGCTACAAGCCCAGGGTTGTCGAGTCCTGGGACTGGACTTCGCCCCGGACAAATTAGCTCTAGCCAATAAACTGGGTATCCATACTGTTAACCTAGGTGCTGGAGAAGACCCTTTAATTGCCGCATCCCAATTTTCCCGCCAAGTGGGAGTAGATGGGGTGATTATTACCGCTTCCACTTCCAGCAACGAACCCATCCACCAAGCTGCCCAAATGTGCCGCAAACGGGGGCGCATCATACTAGTGGGAGTAACAGGACTAGAACTTTCTCGTGCTGACTTCTACGAAAAAGAACTCTCCTTTCAAGTTTCCTGTTCCTACGGACCGGGACGCTACGACCCTAACTATGAACAAAAAGGACAAGACTACCCCATAGGCTATGTCCGCTGGACAGAGCAAAGGAACTTTCAAGCTGTACTAGATATTCTGGCCACAGGCAAGATCAACACCCATGACCTAATTTCCCATCGATTTTCCATAGAGGAAGCCCACCAGGCCTACAGCGTATTGACCAGTGGTCCTTGTTTAGGCATTCTTATTGATTATCCCACCACCAGTCAACCGCACCAAACTACCATTCGCTTCACTGACAATCTTACCATTCACCCATCTTCCGTAGTTATAGGATGTATTGGTGCTGGTAACTATGCCAGTCGAGTTTTAATTCCCGCCTTTGCTAAGACCCCTGCCCTGTTGCACACCCTAGCAGCTAGCTCGGGAGTCAACACTAGCCACTATGGAGCCAAGTTTGGCTTCAAACAAATTACTACGGATATAGATAGCTTGCTAGATCACCCAGAAATTAACACCATAGTCATTGCCACCAGACACGACAGCCACGCAGATATAGTGTGTCGCTTTCTCGCCAAAGGGAAACATATCTTCGTGGAAAAGCCACTGGCGCTGAGCCATCAAGAACTGGAAGAAATAGAAAAAATATATACTAGTAATATTCAAACGGGTCAACCCAAGCAACTAATGGTAGGATTCAACCGACGGTTTGCACCCATGGTACAGACCATGCACCAAATGTTGACAACCCTATCCCAGCCGAAAGTACTAATCATAACAGTTAACGCTGGAGAAAT
Organism: Cylindrospermopsis sp. CR12; assembly: GCF_001432185.1. Classification (NCBI taxonomy): domain Bacteria; kingdom Bacillati; phylum Cyanobacteriota; class Cyanophyceae; order Nostocales; family Aphanizomenonaceae; genus Cylindrospermopsis; species Cylindrospermopsis sp. CR12. The sequence goes on from NZ_LMVE01000065.1 coordinate 10,246, forward strand.
ACCCAGTAACCACTGGACCCAAGATCCCCAATTAGGGGGAGGGCGCATTATTGGTGAAGCTTGTCACTTTGTTGACCTGATGAGATTTTTAGTAGGTAGTTCCATAGTTAAATGGCAAACTAGTATGCTACCCGATAGTAAAACCTGTCCAGATAGTAGTACGATTACCCTCAACTTTGCCGACGGATCCATAGGCACAATACACTACCTAGCCAACGGATCCAAAGCATTTGCCAAAGAGCGTGTAGAAGTATTTTGTGGAGGCAAGATTTTGCAACTAGACAATTATCGGCAATTAAGAGGTTGGGGTTGGTCCAGATTCCGACAGCAGAGCAGTTGGCGACAAAATAAGGGACAAACAGCTTGCGTAGCCCAATTTGTTCAATCCCTGCTTCAGGGATCTCCCATTCCCATTGGGTTTGAGGAACTACTAGAGGTGAGTAAAGCGACCATAGATATTGCTAGTGCATTAAATTATTGAACTATTATGCAAGCTAATCCGCACCAAGTGTGCATCCTTGGACTAGGCTACATTGGCCTGCCCACAGCAGCAATTTTATCCCAGCATGGCTACCAAATAAAAGGGGTGGATATCAACCCCAAAGTAGTAGAAACCATTAACCAAGGTAAAATCCACATTGTCGAACCAGATCTAGATTTAGTAGTATCCGAGGCAGTTCATAACCAAAAACTCAGTGCTAGTACCACCCCCAGTGCTGCGGATATTTTCATTATTTGTGTACCTACCCCCTTCCACAAAAATGATAACGGCATTCCCCAACCTAACATTGACTACGTATTAGCAGCAGCTCAATCAATCATCCCCGTATTAAAACCGGGTAACATAGTCATTTTAGAGTCCACATCCCCCGTGGGAACCACGGAAAAGGTAGGAGAAATCTTTAACTTAGCTGGTTTATCCCCAGACCACATACATTTAGCCTACTGTCCTGAACGGGTGTTACCAGGAAAGATTCTGCAAGAACTGATTCATAATGACCGGGTAGTAGGTGGGCTAACACCAGCAGCAACAACCTTAGTCCAAACCTTTTATCAAACCTTTTGTCAGGGACAAATACTAACCACCGATGCTCGCACGGCGGAACTCTGTAAATTAACGGAAAACGCCTATCGGGATGTAAACCTAGCCTTTGCCAACCAACTGTCCATGTTGTGTCCCCACCTGGGAATTGACGTGCGAGAACTCATTCATCTAGCTAACCACCATCCCCGGGTCAACATCTTGCAACCCGGTTGCGGCGTAGGTGGACATTGTATAGCAGTTGATCCATGGTTTATTGCCGCAGCGGATCCAGAAAACACATCACTGATTCAAACTGCTCGCCATATCAATGATAGCAAACCCCAATGGGTAGTCCAGCAAATTATTACCCTTGCACAAGAATTTCAGCAAAAATACCATCGCGCTCCCACCATTGGGTGTTTTGGACTAGCTTTTAAACCCAACGTTAACGACCTGCGGGGTTCACCAGCGCTGGAAATAGCTACAACCTTAATAAGTAGTGGATATAGTGTTTTAGTTGTTGAGCCCAATTTGGAGTACCATGTTTCCTTAGAACTAACACCATGGAAATTAGCCCTGGAGAATGCGGATATATTAGTTTTTTTGGTGGGTCATAGGGAATTTATCGGTTTGGATCTTGCCAACAAGCCATATCTGGACTTTTGCGGAACCCACTGATATTTTTGCCCCCACAAATTTGTTATTTGAGTCGGAAGTTCCAACATCAGATAGTTTTAGATAATCCCAAAGACTAACATGCTTCAACAACATCTTGCTATAGTCACTTTTAATTTCCCCCCTGATTTCGGAGCTGCCTCCTTTAGAATGCTTTCTCTAGTTGAAGCCATTCAAAAACAAGCTTCAACTCGGAAGATAGATTTAAAAATTACGGTGGTTTGCGCTAAACCCTTTAGATACAAATATAATAACAAAAACGAGCCAGGTTCATCCTCCCCTAAACACAATCTAATTCGAGGACTAGAGAATATTGATATTGTTCGACTAGACGTTCCCATGTTTGGTCGAGGCTTTGTGGCGGAGAGTTTCTCCTACCTCTTTTTTTTAATTCAAGCACTACCAGTATTAATCTGGAATCGACCCCATCTAATTTTTGCCACCAGTGCCAAACTACTCACCAGTTATTTAGGAGCCCTAGCTTCTTTAATCACAGGAGCCATCTTATGTGTTGATATTAGAGACACCTTTTCAGAAAACTTCCTCAGCTTTTTTAGACGACAGAGAAAGGTTCTAGTCTACCTCATACTATTATATATAGAGAACTTCGTAGCCAATCGGGCCACAAGTATTAACCTTGTATCCCCAGGATTTTCCCAACTTTACGACGAACTCTTAGATTCCAGTAAAGTTTCCTACTTCACCAACGGTGTGGATGAGCAATTTGTGGAGTTTTATGCCAACAGTCAGCACCCCTCATTGAAAACTTTTCTTAATAAAACATTTAACCATACAACCAATAACACACTAGTTGTTAGAAAAACATTAGATAATAAAATAAATAGCGCCAGATTACTAGAAATTGACACAGTTAAGCAAACAAACCACACGGATAAACACAAGACAATTTTGTATGCTGGCAACCTAGGTATTGGACAAGACCTGCTGAAACTATTAGAACCATTAATTGAGGAAAAAGAGATAGTAGAAGAGCTAATAGAGCTAAAATGGTCAATTAAGATTATGGGGGACGGAGCCCAAGCTCCAGCACTCAGAGAACTAGCGAAGTTCCCTCACCTCAGAGAAATAATCACAGTATTAAGACCCATTCCCAGACAGGAGCTGATTAGAGAATACGGGCAAGTTGATGCCTTATTTTTGCAGGTTGGCAGCTACCGAAGTTTAGATATGGTGATTCCATCGAAAATATTCGAGTATGCGGCCACAGGACTGCCAATTCTAGCTGGTGTGAGAGGATACACCCGGGACTTTATCGGTCAAATTCCCGGAGTGCAATTTTTCACCCAGAAAGACATAAAATCCTTTCTCAACCAGCTCAAACAGATAAAAACAGGCTGGCACAACCGAGATGAATTCATCGAGCAATATGATCGGAGGAACATCATGAGGAAGTACGCAGATCACTTACTTTCTTATATACAAGCAAGTAAGTAAGCGAGCAAGTAAAATTTAGTATATTTTCACATATTCCATGGACCCAAGCCTCTGGTTTTACACTTTAAAAGACGTACCGATTCCCAAACTGTTAGATCGAATTTGGTTTGAAAGCCGTCGCCGTGTTTATAAGCGATTGCCAGACCTAATGAAAAAGGTTTGGATTGGCGCCCAATTTCCCCCTCCCTTAAATCGGGAAGATTATCTAGTGAGACTTAGCCATGGCAACCCAACCAATATAGAAAGCCATAGAATAGCGCATAGAAACATTCCACCCACCGCACTGCCATTTAAGTTTGTCGGTGAATCAAAGATATTACCTTATCCAATACCTTGGAATTCCCCCACCTATTCTCGTCTTTGGCAATTCAACCTCCATTATTTTGATTGGATAAGAGATGATCTCAATCACCTTTACACCACACATAATTGGTCTGAATCAGCAATAGAAAGGTTATACCTCCTCCAAGATTGGATTACCCATAACCCCCTAGGCACCTTTGATGGTTGGCATCCCTATCCCACCTCCCTTCGTTTAATTAACTGGACCTGGCTACTGAGAACAGCACCCGAACTGCAAAGCCTCCAGGTCAACCACTCCCTGTGGCTACAGTTGTGTTATTTATATCACTATCAGGAGACATTTTTTAAGGGAAATCACTGGTTTGAGAACCTAGCTGCCCTAATTATTGCCGGGTTAAACTTCAGGGGTAAGAGAGCGGAAAAAATAGTAGCAACATCCCTTAATCGTTTAAAAAAGCAACTGGCAGTGCAGATTCTTGGTGATGGTGGTCACTTTGAACGCAGCCCCATGTACCATCTTATTTTACTGAAGCGGTTGTGTGAAGTAATTATTTGTTTAAGCAGTGCGGGTAGTGAAATCCCACAAACACTTATCACCACCCTAACATCAATGACCGAATTTGCACAAGGGATACGTTTGAGAAATGGTAATTATCCCCTTTGGAATGACTGTGCCTACAACATTGCCGAACCACTAGATGAAATTGTAGCTTGTGCTGATCGCATTTTGGGACGGTCATCCGCAGCAGTTTCCCCCTTCAATCAACGTCTTTTAAGTTGTAGAACCGCCAATTTAGCACTAGCCACCATCAGTTCACCTTCTCCCCGTGCAACAGGTATATTTGAATTTCCCGATTCTGGCTACTTCTTGCTGCGAACTGCCAGTGGGTTTGAAATTACCTTTGACGCTGCACCTCCTTGTCCTCCTGATTTGCCTGCCCATGCTCACTCAGACTGTTTAAGTTTTGATGTTTATTGGCGAGGGGAACCCTTAATTGTAGAAACAGGAACTAGTAAGTATGGCAGTGATAGCACCCGTCAACGGGAAAGGGGTACTCTAGCCCATAATACCATTACCCTTACGCCAATAGAAGGGGGATATCCCTTTGACCAAACCCAAGTGTGGGGTAGTTTTCGAGCAGCACGCAAAGCCCAGCCCAAGCTAATAACAAGTGGTAGTAGTGGCAATCAATCCATATGGCATTGGGTAAGTGCCAGTCACAGTGGCTATGACTGGTTAAAAGCCAGCCATCATCGTTGGTTAGGGTGTTCAGAAATAGACAGTGGTGTATCGAACAATAAGTTTATCCTTATCGTGTTAGACTGGATACAGAGTAAGTCTCCCCTAGGTTGGATTCATAGACTACATTTAGGTCCAGGAGTTATTTGTAGGGAAAACCAGCATGGTTGGAATTTAGAAGTGGATAACAGGGGGTCAAAAAAGAATGACCGTGAAAATCCTTTGCGGTTACAGTTACTGACCTATAGTTCCGATGCTAGCACTTCCGTGGATAATGACAGTTGGTATTCTCCTTGCTTTGGTTCTCGCCATTCCCGCTTAGTCTTGACAAGTCGGAGACTAGTAGGACAATTTAATTGGTCAGAAATGATATGTACGGTTTTGACTAATAGTGATGCCCAGTTTATGCTTAATGGTACAGTTGGTGAGGGGTGGCTAAGCATTGACGGAGTGGTAGTTATGAGGTGGGAAGTTGAAAATGGAGTTCCCATTGTGGAGATAAAATGAATTTGCCGGTTATCGACACTATACAGTATAATGTTGATAATGACAACAGATTTAAACTTGTACAGTGATTCTAGCAAAGATTCAAGATGCCATCGCGTCTTTAATATATATAAATGCGATTGCGAAGCACTCGGGATCTCGCGAAGCAGTCCCTAGCTCGCTAAGGAATGAACCGTGATTGTTTGAATTAACCGACACCTGGAGACTGTCCGTGGGGGAGACAGGGAAGGAATTTGCCATTTTAAGTGCGAGATTGAAATCAATACGGGTGTGGTAAGTGGATCCTTTCCAAAACGTGCATTGCGTCATGTTTTGGAATGGCATGATTTACATCAATCTGAGTTGCTGACCAATTGGCAACTTTGCCGACGGCAAGATCAACCGAATCATATCGCTCCTTTGGAATAAACATATGTTCTTACACATTGTTTCTGCTGAGCATCTCGATGGCTACAAGATTAAAATTAAGTTTAATGACAATCGCAGTGGGATCGTTGACTTAGGCGATAGCTTAAATGGCAAAGTGTTTAAGCCCCTGCAAAACCTGGATATCTTTCAGCAGTTTGAAGTTGATCCCCAGTCGAAGACAATACGTTGGTCAAATGGAGCGGACTTTGCACCTGAATATCTATATTTTCTTGCATTTCGTCATCTACCGGAATTGCAGGCACAATTTGAGAAATGGGGATATTTGCCAGATAAAGTTTCTATAACTTGTGAACTGATTACGAGTTAAAATAAAATGCGATCGCATTCCCATGGGGGTATTGTGTTTCGCGTGTGAATCACGACTTCTGCAAGGAGATAAATTCATTCCCTTGATGATGATGGCGAGCTCCCGTAGGGAGTGCTTTGCAATCGCATTTATACATATCCCGTTGGTTTGTTGGGTTTCGTTCCTCAACCCAACCTACGATTACACACTACAAAGCCAGTCGGTTTTGAACCGACTTGAGCTTTGAGACCGGGAATTGATTCCCGGTCTCCCCCACGGACAGTCTCCAGGTGTGGGGTGATTCAACCAAATCATGGTTCATTCCGTGATGATGATGGCGAGCTCCTGTAGGGAGTGGTTTGCAATTGTATTTATACATATCCTGTTGGTTTGTTGGGTTTCGTTCCTCAACCCAACCTACGATTACACGCTACAAAACCAGTCGGTTTTGAACCGACTTGAGCTTTGAGACCGGGAATTGATTCCGGGTCTCCCCCACGGACAGTCTCCAGGTGTGGTTTAATTCAAACAATCCCGGTTAATTCTGTGTGCTTCCCAATCGCCCTCTTAATTTGAGTTAAAATAAAATGCGATCGCTTATGAGCAAACCCAAGTGTGGGGTAGTTTTCGAGCAGCACGCAAAGCCCAGCCTAAGCTAATAACAAGTGGTATTAGTGGCAATCAATCCTTATGGCATTGGGTAAGTGCCAGTGGAGATAAAATGAATTTGCCGGTTATCGACACTATACAGTATAATCCGGAATTGCAGGTACAATTTGAGAAATGGGGATATTTGCCAGATAAAGTTTCTATTAACTTATTAAATTTACGTGTAGAATTATGATGGACATTTCGATTCAATTACCTGATGAAATCTTTGACAGTTTTCGCTGTAAACCTCAAGAGTTTGTGAAAAAAATGAAACTCGCTGCTGCTATTCATTGGTATCAAAAAGGCGAAATTTCTGAAAAAAAAGCTGCTCAAATAGCAGGATTAAGCCATCGAGACTTTGTAATGTCTTTAGCCGAAGAAAAAATTTCTGTGTCTACCATTGGCTTAGATCAGGTTAAGGAAGATGTCTCTAATCAGCGGAAAGAGTTTATTCGTTCTCTTAGAGGCAAGTATAAAAATTACTTGAGTCCCAGTGATTTTTTTATGCAACAAAAACAAACTAACATCTTGTTATAACACCAGATTTTTACGCCTTCAACCACAAAAACTTATCTCAAACCTTTTTTGCATGGTGATGGCGATAAGATATTGGGCAGATTATTGCTAGTGTCGGTTAACGCTTATGCTCTTAATTCGAGTTAGAATAAAATGCGATCG
>NZ_LMVE01000066.1:0-2890 GCF_001432185.1 Cylindrospermopsis sp. CR12
TGATAAATTCACAGAAGCGATCCCATACGTTGGCGCTTTGGCGCTGTTGAATGGCAGTGGTCATGGTTTTATAATTGCGGTTTTACGAGAGATTTATGTATGTTCTGGTAGGTGTTTCTACCTTATGAACTTATATTAAGACAAATATTTAGTTTTGTAAAGAGGTTTTTACAAAATTTTTAATAATTTTGCCAATTAGGGATTTTCCTATATGTGGTAGGGGTTTCCGATTATTAAGTTACTAGTTTTGACGCTCAGTTTCACTTGTAATGATTATTTTATGTTAACTCCTATGTAATTTAATTTGATTAAGTTAGCTTTTATTTATATCCTGTTATAGGAATTGTGATAGAAAGTGCAATCTGGAGAGTGCTAGTGCTTCGCAATCGCATTTTGATGTATAGCGAGTTTATAAAGCTATGCTACAAATCCATCGAACCTTGATAGGGTGTCCCATTGCAACATCCCCCTTGCTGGTCGAGCAGACTGGGTTGAGTCCAGCTAACGTTAACAAGGCATTGGCCCAACTGCAGAAAGCAGAATGTGGGATACAACAACCTCTTGTTAGATAGGTTCTTTTTAGGCTATAAAGCTAAAATATTTAATAATTTCAAGAAACTATGTCAGAGTTAAATACAGCAGAAATTGCCAAAAAGGAAATGGATAAACTTGATCCGTCACTTAGCTATAAATTTGGAAAGGTTATACAATTCCTTTCTGATAACCCTGATGCGGTTGGACAACTAAAACGTAAGAATTCGCCTATCTTTGGTACAGAAGAGTATATTATTCTTAGTGCTACAAAGTTCAAAACAGGTCGTGATCTAATAAAACCACTGCCACCTACTACAATCCCAGATAAAGTGGTAAGTATCATCTTGAACAAGTATTTTGAAGTTCCCTCCAAGAAACTGGTAGAAGCTGAAAAACTACATAGCCTATCAATGATGGCTGAAAATCTTGTGGGGGATTTATTAGAAAGGTATATTGCGGTAGTAATGGAGCAACATGGATGGGTATGGTGTTCTGGTTCTATCGTTAAAGTAGTTGATTTTATATATCTTGATAGCCAAAATATCTGGCAATCGCTGCAAGTCAAAAACAGAGATAATTCTGAAAATTCCTCTTCTGCTGCTATCCGCAAGGGAACCAAAATTAAGAAGTGGTTCCGAACTTTTTCTAAAAAAGAGGGGTACAATTGGGACAATTTCCCCTCACTGGAAGGAAAAGAGAAGCTTTCAGAAAAAGGTTTTAGATCCTATGCTGAGAACTACCTTACTACTTTAAAATAGATAAATTCTTAACTTTTACGCAGTATAAGCTGTTGCTGTAAAGAGTGAGCCTTGGATGTTTTTTTCCAAGTATGTACTACCAATTTTAGCTTCCCAGGACACATCATCATTGCCTTTATAACGTGAAAACGGGAAATTCAGAGGGGGATGTTTTATCTCTCCATTCATATGTGCAAGGATGGCTTTACCTATTGCTTCTCCGAAACCAACAGGTACGGCATTCCCTATTTGTCGATATTGCTCCATGACAGAACCGCATATAACCCAACTATCTGGAAATTGCTGAATACGTTTATATTCCTGAATACTTAATGGTCGCAGATGTTCCGGATGGCAAATATCTGTTGCTGGCATGGCGGGGGATGTTACTAAAGTACAGCTTGGTTTGTCCCATGATAAACGTCTGAGGAAACCTGTTTTACCACCACCTGAGTAATAGGATTTTCCTAATGCTTCCTTCTGCAATTCTTCAGGTAGATGTTTCCAGTATTGACCTTCTTTTAACATTCTATAATATTTTAATCTCCCTTCTGGGAACTCGATATACTCCGCCTGGCTTGGGTTTAAGTCGCCAATAGATTCGCGTAGCGTTCTCCACTTAGCAAGACCAAAATCACCCGTTTGTGAATGGGTGGGATATAGATAAGGAACTTTTTTTCCACGATGGCAAATGATGACTACCCTTTCCCTGATTTGGGGAACACCATAATTTGCCGTGTTGTAGAGATTAAAACTGATACTGTACCCACCTTTACGAAGTTCGTCCACAATATATTTCAAAGCACCGCCTGGCTTTTCTTCTTTGGATAGGGTGCCGTTTCCTCTTTCTGAATGGGGGCGGTGCAATAATGGGGTTGAAAGAAGACCTCTTACATTCTCAATGACGGCATATTTTGGGCTTATTTCTAAGATAAGTTCAATATATTTTAAGAATATATTGCCCCTTTCATCTTTGAAGCCACGTCTTGTCCCTGCTGTAGAAAAAGCTTGGCATGGTGGGCCACCTAACATAATATCTACATCTTCTTTAGCTAGTTTGGCATAGTCTAGAATCTCCTGAGCGCTGTAAGATCCTATATCTCCTAGAAGCGCAATGTCTGGTTTATTTGCAATGATGGTTTGTCTGCAGTGCTTATCAACCTCACAGGCAAGGGAAATTTCAATACCTGCTTTCTCGAAACCAAGATCAAGTCCCATAGCTCCTGAGAAAAAAGAAAGCGCTTTTACTGATTGGTGACGATTTTCCCTATTCTTCCTATCTGTGGGCCCCTTAGTTTGCCTAATGTAATCTTGAACTGCTTCAGACTCCATAACCCACACTTTCCCTACCTGTTCCCCCTTGATGTTACCACTACGCAACAAAGCACAGACTCTTTGCTCAGAAATACCTATTATTGAACCTGCTTCCTTGGTGGATAAATAAGGTATATTTTTCATTTCGACCTCGAAACTTTTTGTATACCATTATTATCATAAATAAAGTGAAGATGTCAACACTTCAGGATGAAACTATCCCTGATGTCTCCCCATAAAAAAAGCTCCACACTAGGTGAGGAGCTTTTTATTTACTAGTATGGATTATTAACCGTTGATTGCGG
>NZ_LMVE01000067.1:0-2224 GCF_001432185.1 Cylindrospermopsis sp. CR12
TAGGGATTTTCCTATATGTGGTGGGGGTTTTCGCCTCCTGTAAGTATTTTATATGTATATAGACGAGTTTTTAAGTTTATAGGTTGGGTTGACGCTAGGAAACCCAACATAAATGATTTAAACAACAATGGCGATCTCCCATAGGGAGTGCTTCGCAATCGCCCTAACTACGAATAACGGTAATAGTGCGTCCCCCTGGACTAATAGCTTCCTCCGTACTAATTCTCTCTCCCATGGGTGGTAATCCAGGACGGCGATCGAAAATCACTAACCAACCTGTATCCAATCCTAAACCATCCAGATATTTATCCAATTGAATCAAACCCTGGGTTAGCGGATCTAACTTTTCTTTCCGCACCTTTAACTCTATGCCCATCACCACTTTGCCATAGCGTAAACAAATATCCATCCTTCCAGAACCAATGGCATATTCCCGTTCTAACGTACCACCACCATTTACCACCCGATGTAAAAATGCCATTAACACTAAATGGGGAGCAATCTCATGATAGGGCGCACTTTTGAGTAGTGGTTCCCCATGTTGTCGCCAAAACTCCAGAAATGCTTCCAATAATTCATCGGGTAATAGTTCCCCCTGTTCATTTAGCCAACGAGGTTCAATAACTCCAATGGAAACCCTGGTTGTGTAACTCAACACCAAAGGTAGAACTTCCTGATAAATTGGATTGGCAATTTCTAAGCCATGTCCCCGGTCTCGACACAGTCCTAAATCCAGGACATAACGAATATCATCCTGGGGTACATCAGGTAAATCTTCACCTGCTAAAATTGGTTCAATAATGGTTTTGACCCGCTCTTCCCGTAATCTTTCTGCCAAACTATCTAAATGGGTATCCTGGCGCTGAATGAGATTTTCCTTAGCCTGGTTAATCACCTCAGCGGTAATGGGTTGGGTTAGATCTTTCACCAAAACCTGGGTAGCTTGACGAGCTAGGGCGTTGACTAACCACGGTTGTCCATCGGTTAAATAAAATGATTGTTGAATTCCTTCTGTGGTAAACACCTGTCCCGTAGCCTGCGTATGTTGTAAGTAAAGTTCTTCCACTTCTGATAAAGTAAAATTACTTAAAGTTAAGGATTCAGCCTTGATATTGAAGGGACTGGAGGTATTAAGTCTTTCACTTCCACCGGATTTAACCTTATAGTCCCGCACATCCCGCATGCCAATTAACCCCACCGAATGGGGAAACCCCTGGGGACGACGGGGAAAACCGGAACGTAATTGTCTTAAAATAAAGATTAAAGCTTCATCTGTTAGGGAATCTATTTCATCTAAAAAGATTACAAGAGGTCTTGGAGATTGGCCAGACCACTCACTTAAAGTTTTGCCTATTCCTGAGTCTGCTCCACGCTCTGGCCAATAGGATGGTTGCAGTTCTTTGGGTAAGTAAAATTTGATCGCCTGTTTCCATTCTTCCAAAATAACCTGCTCCGCTTGCTGGGGATTATGGGAAAACCCTGCTCCTACTTCCACAGAGAGCATGACGGCGGTGTATTCCCCACTATCAGTCAATTCTTGAGCTAGAGCTATCATAGCCGTGGTTTTGCCTACTTGTCGCGGTGCATGAATGATAAAGTAATTTTCTCCATCAATTAGCGCTTTCAAATCCGGTAGGCGAGCAGTGGGGGAGAGCATATAGTGGATATTAGCTTTACATGGTCCAGCAGTGTTAAAGTGTTTGGGCATGGTGAGAAGGAGTTTTTAAAAAATAACCTTACCGATTTTATTCTAGAATCTCTATAGGTGAACTCATAAGGGATCCAGCACCCAACACCCTCAACTCATGGCATTACTCAAATAATACGCCATAAAAAAAGCCCCGCACCAGGTGAGGAGCTTTTCATTTACCAGTAAGTAGGGAGGCACAATTATTTGTAGGATGCCCATGGGGGCGTTGGGTTTCGTTCCTCAACCCAACCTACGTTCATCTTGTGTTTAATTCCACTCACCCACTTATCCTATTCGTCTTTACATAGTTTGGTCTTTTAACGCCAACTTACTTATTGGTTATTAAATAACCGTTGATTGCGGGAGCAGTCAATGCTACAGGAGCTACATTTACATAGCTAATTTACCCAGCATGATTAGGTAAATTATGAGGATCAATTCCTTGCGATCGCAAGTAAGCTATTAACCTTTCTTTTTCCTGACGTTCCTGTTCTGCTCGTTGGCGTTCCTGCTCTGCTAGTTGACGTTCCTGTT
>NZ_LMVE01000068.1:0-6201 GCF_001432185.1 Cylindrospermopsis sp. CR12
TTTCTGAAAGAGCAGGAAACTCAACGTGCAGAACAGGAAAGACTGCTTAAAGAACAGGAAAAATTTCTGAAAGAGCAGGAACAACTAAAGTATCAAACCTTACTAGCACAATTAAAAGCTAAGGGTATTGATATCAGCACACTCGAATAAACTATTACCTGGACCGGAATACCCCCGTGAGAAGGGTTTTCTCAACCTGAGATTTTTCTCTACTTAGGGGTTGCTAAATAAATAGGTTTGTAAAGAAATGTATCGATCAGGTCTGCGCGGATAAATCATGACCCCCGAAGCCCTTCTCAGCCTTATAGCTAACGGTGAAGACTCTCGTCATCAGTTCAAGCGCGATATCACCAACACCGACAGCCTAGCTGCTGAGTTTGTCGCCTTTGACAATTGCAGGTAAAGATGGTAAGGATGCTAAAATCTATTTAGAAAAACAACTTAAACAAAGACTCGCAAGACTAGAAGAATTGCAAGGAACTGTTGCAAAATGCAGAAACCGAGCCATATCCCGTTGGTTTGTTGGGTTTCGTGCCTCAACCCAACCTACGATTACCAAGGAATTCCGTCACGGGTAATTCATTGGCGATCTCCCACAGGGAGTGCTTCCCAATCCCCCTTAACCGCACCCCTTGACTTATAGGAAAAACCTGATATTATATTTTCACGGGTTAAATAACCCTGCCACATACGAATAAAATATCAAGTAAACAATAAGGTGCTGAACTTTGACGGTCTACATGATCTCGGTTCGTACCAACCAGACTCATCCACCCAAGTAACTACAAGAGTCGAGTGGTAGGGATTCTCTGTCTCAATTTTAGCCTAGCTGATCGCCCTATCCATCCAATTAATTCCCAATTTATATATTAGAGTTGTTGGATAATAAGCCAGAATATCCTTGAAAGGCGTTTCCGACAAGGATTTCAGGAATTATACCGTAAAATTCCTCAAAGCTAGACTGCATCAGGATTTCTGCCGTTTTAATTAGTATTTCCCAACAGGTCTATTATATATAAGTAAAACTAACATAACCCTACCCTAAAACAATAGTTCACAAGAAATCCTAATATGGTCCACGCAACAAAACCTATAATGTTAAAAGCAAGGCTCCTATACACAGCAAAAATCCTGTTTCATGTTTTGGGAGAGTTTGGATACAACCCAATTAAAATGGTAGTTTCCATCTTAGAATTACCACTTTATATTTATCAACTCACTTCATTTTCGATAAGAAGCAAAAGTCCAGTTAAGATTCGATTGTTTCCCTATTTAACTGATAGACGTGATTTTGCTGGTAGTATCAGTCGCCATTATTTCCATCAAGATCTATGGGCAGCTAGAAAGGTCTACGAGAATAAACCAGAGAATCACATTGATGTAGGATCTCGAATTGATGGTTTTGTAGCGCATTTACTCACGTTTCGTACGGTCGAAGTGCTAGATGTGAGAAAAATGACCTCTTCTGTGAAGGGAATGACCTTTAGGCAAGTTAATCTGATGGAATTTCAAAAAGTGCCTGGCAGCGTATGTGATTCACTTTCTTGTCTTCATGCCCTGGAACACTTTGGTTTAGGTCGCTACGGGGATCCGATTGATCCCGAGGGACATATTAAAGGACTTAAGTCTTTAACTAAGATGCTAAAATCAGGTGGGACGTTGTTGTTATCAGTTCCCACAGGAAAAGAAAGAATAGAGTTCAACGGACACCGCATTTTTTCCGTAACCACTATACTAAATTTAACTACTAGTGACTATGACTTAGTGTCATTTTCATACATAGATGATACAAACACTTTATATGAGAACGTTGATACATCATTTGTTCCCACCATGTTGTATGGGTGTGGACTATACGAGTTGAAAAAGAAGTAGAACATCAAAACACTACATTCCCTAAGGTTATTATAAAATACAAGCGGAACTTAACATTGAAAAGCAAAGTAACACAAATTGTTTAATTTAACAACATCAGAATCTAAAATATACTAACATGGTGTCCGACTGAAAGAATGTTAAAAAATGGAGCCTATAATATAATAGGAGCTTCGCTACGTGCAGTAGCTGGTATAATTACGGGACCGGTTCTGTCCCGTTTAATGGGCTTGGAAGAATATGGTATTTGGGCTCTTATCTCGTCAGTGTTAGCTTTCCTAACAGTGGTAGAGGGGGGACTATCTAATGCAATTACCGTCTTTCTTTCCAGAGATATTGCTGATAAAGATGACCTAAAGATATCTGAGACCATAACCATTTCGCTGACCTGGATGCTAGTTTTAGCAATTTTAGCATCTGTATTCCTGTATTCAACCGCAGGAATAGTTATCAATTACTTTCCTGGGCTAAGTTCTACACAGCAGCACAACAGTATTCGAGCTTTACAGATAGGTTGTTTTTCGGTTTTGTGCCAGCTATTACAACAGGTGTTTATAGGAATTGAACAGGCATACCATGAGTATAAACTACTGAGTTTTTTAAAAACTTTACAATTTGGCTCACTGAGTATTGGATGGATTATTTCCGCCCATTTAGGTGGAGGTTCAGTTACACTTGCCACCTGGCAACTGGTTGTGACTTTAATAGTTCTAGGTTGGCACATTTATGTGGTTAGAGCCTTGACTAGAGATCACAATCTAGGATTTCTATGGAACAACCAAAGAGCAAGCCAAATTTTTCGCTACAATTTAGCAATGTGGTTAATGACGATTGGAGGAATCTTATTTACACGTGGTGATAGAATTGTTGTGGGTTCGGTCCTAGGTCCAGAGTCTCTGGCCATTTATGCCATAGTCAGTGATGTTGCATCTGGAATAAATTTTCTTGTAGCGCAACCAATTCAACCATTTTTACCTGTGGTCAGTCGCCTCGCATTAGACCCTACTTCCCTGCATACTCTCCAAAATAAGTTCAGACAGGTCATCCAAATAAATAGCTGTATGGCAGTTTGGTCTGGATCACTTATTTTAATTTTCTCCCCACTTGTCATTAGTTATGCGGTTGGATTGAAGGGTAGTGAGTACAACACTGCATTGTTTTGTCTTCAAGCATTGGCACTGATAACCACCATACAGTCTCTTTGTAACACCGGCTACTATGTTCTTATGTCTCAGAATATTAGACTCCTTTCGTTCCTACTATTTTCGTCTGGTTTTTTATCACTGTTCCTAATTTACCTCGGTTCAATTAGCTATCGTTTAACAGGAGCTGTTCTTGGGAATCTTGGTTTTATGATGATGGTGATCTCGACCTTTATATTTGCTAAAAAATTTGGATTAAACTATAAAGTGACATTTTCCTGCATAGCTACACCAGTTTTTCCTTTTTTGCTGGTATGCTTACTAAACTTTTCACTTGGTGCTACTCACACTGTTTTTTCTTGTCTTTTAGTTTTTCAGTCTATATTTGCTATGATATGGTTCTTTAACACCAACAATAAATTAACCTCATTTTCTACCTACTAACTTATATCTACATCTACTACGGTGAAAAACCCGAAGGGTGGGAAGCAAGCGGGAAACGAGTTAGTCGCGGAGTATATCAAACTTCTGATGGGTTCAAAATTAATGCGGACTGTAATGGTGCTGCTAATATTTTGAAAAAAGTAGCGGTGATGCTAGGAATTGATCTTAGCGGAATCAGTAGAGGCTGTTTAAGCCAGCCTCAGAAAGTTCGTTTATGGACTCTTCAGAAATCTCCGTGTCTTTAGACCGGAGAAGCTTAATTACTTCATTTAATATCGAGCGAGGCTCAGAAGACGGTATGAATTTTATCAACAGATCAATTTACCCTAACTATAGAGATCTATTAGTAAGCATGAAGAGCGTATTAAAGTGGTACCGTTCTCAGTACTTAGCTCCATCTCCATTATTTGTGAAAAGGCAGGTACTAGTTCGAAATGCTATAGTAAATGGTATCTATGTAGAAACTGGTACATACCTTGGAGATACAACTAACTTTCTATCGCAACGGTTTCCTAAAGTAATAAGTATTGAACCAGAGGCAACCCTTTTTGAGAAAGCAAAGAAGCGTTTTTCTGATAAAAAAGATGTTCACATTTTACATGGTTGTTCGGAAGACATTTTTCCAACCTTGCTAACAGAACTTAATGGAGATATTAATTTTTGGTTAGATGGCCATTATTCAGGAGGTGATTTTTGGAAAACTTACAAAGGTAAGAGTGATACACCCATCATTTCTGAACTTCGTCATATTAGGGATAATATTCACAAATTTAATCAGGTAGCTATCTTGGTAGATGATATTCGTTGTTTTCAGGAAGGTAGTCGACTACCTGATTACCCCACACTAGATTATTTAGTAGACTGGGCTAGAGAACTTAGTCTTAACTGGCACATTGAGCATGATATATTCGTTGCCAGAAGTGCAGGTCCTTAATGTCGTTATATAATGTCGTTATATTGTTGTTTTTCATGACATTTTCCCTGAATTACATATTCTATTTCCCCACCTCCATTTTCTCATTTTTGCTCGTTGTCGGGTACTCTGTGGTTCTAACCTGGTTTGTTTTCCAAAACCATGTCCGTTTCCCTGTAGTTATTAGGATTAGGAGCCTACGAAGATAAAGCAGTCACTATTTATGTCCACATTCAAGTTTTTCAGAAAGTCAGATACCGTTTGGTACTTTTTGCTGTTTGCTCTCCTGTTATTAACTTTATATATCCAGTACTTATCCAAATATGGTTACATCCCCTTAACTGGTATTTACGTTCCTGATGGTTATAGCTATGAATTAAGAGCACTAGAAAACAGGGAACTTGAGGAGTTTTCTGCATTCTCATACAATCTCTTTAATCAATTTATTTATAATAGTTTCTTGGGTGCCTTTGGCTTTTTTTTATTTAATTCGTCGCTGCTCTTTTTATCTGTTTGGCTGTGTAGACCAGTTTTTGCTAGTATTTCAGAGAATTCCATAAATTATGCAAGATTTGCTATTGTATTTAATCCATATCTACTAATTGGTGCAATTGGACCTAACAAAGAAAGCATTTTACTTTTCATAAACCTACTGTTTTGGTATCTATGCTTTTCTGGCTATCGGGACCATGAGAGCAGATCAAACAATCAAGGAAATTTGGTGGCAAAAATAATTGATCCAGTTGCAGTATTTACTTTAGCTTCCGTACCTTTGTTCATTCGACCAATTGTATCAATTATCCTTTATATTAGTTTGATTTACAAGATTGTTGGTTTTAAAAAAACTAGACTAGTGGCAACATGGCTACTTGTCTGTTACTTCTTGTCTGTCTCAATCCCGGTTATTAACGAAATCTATGCCCAACAAGTGGATCAAGGTTTGTCTAGTTTCAGTGGTTCTACTGTTTATGATGCAGCTGAAACTCTCAGTAGATATAGCCTAGATCCAATAATGCAATATCCCGCGTTCATAGCCAAAACAATCTTATTGTTTTTTGGTTTTGTTATCAGGCCATTCAGTTTTTCTGCACTCCTTGATGTAGGATACACTTTTTTAGCACTCGCGTATTTCCCAATTAACTTGAGTTTAATTTTAACTTTCCTCAAAAATACAAAACGTAATTATGACAATTTGTCAAGACCAGACAATGATAATACTATGAACACATTCCTATTTTTTACACTGCTATCTATGTTCATTGTAATTGTGAGCCCTGGATTTACATTTCGGTACTTTATTCCTGTTACACCATTTAGTTTTGGTTTGTTCATTTTTCAAAATTCCTCGACTAGGAAAATACTAGTGACGATATCGGTTTTGATTGGTGTTTTAGTGATAGTAGGGAACCTAATTTTTTATCAAAAAAGTTATTATCAAGACGTTTCACTACCTGTTTTCATGGATTGGCTGTGAAAGAAAAGTTTTAACTAATTTACGCCTTATGTGAGTTCAAAAACAAAATTCTGTCCTCATTCATGCAAGGCTCTAATTCTGTGAAAAAAGACTGTCTAAATCAGTACTGCTGACAGTTTTTCCAAATATGTCTGCAACCCTGTTCATATTATATCGTCAGAATTTTATCAGGTTTTGCTAAGAAATTGTAAATACTAGAGTTGTTGGAAAATAAGGGATAATAATCAAGCAGACAAGTAGGGTGACATTAATGTTGAACTTAGACCGCATCCTGAATCAAGAGCGACTGCTACGAGCAATGACTGGACTTAACCGCCAAGCATTCAACGAGCTGTTATCTCAGTTTGCTGATA